>NZ_AZUX01000025.1:0-96675 GCF_000513915.1 Mesorhizobium sp. WSM2561 | reverse complement strand
CACCTTCACGCCGTTGCTCGGCATGTCGGAAGTGGTGCTGTTGTTTCTGTCGGCGGAAGCGGTGGAGGGAATGGGGTGAGGGGGCGGCGGCCTTGCCTTCTCCCCTTGTGGGAGAAGGTGGATCGGCGCGCAGCGCCGAGACGGAAGAGGGGTGTTGGACGGAGTGCTGTCGGTGCCAATCTGGAGCACCCCTCATCCGACCTCGCGGAGCCTGTCCTCGGGCTTGCCGGAGGCAAGACCCGTGGGCGAGGCCACCTTCTCCCACAAGGGGAGAAGGAAGAGCGGCCGCCTTGGCCAGAAAAATCTTGGCCAAACAACACCATACGGCCGGCGCCTGCCAACATGATTCAAGTGCGAGGGCGAAGAAATGACCCGCCACGTCACCTTCATGACCATCGACGATGCCGAGCATTACACGCCGCAGCAGCGCGCCGCGATCATATCGGCCTATCCGGCGCATGAGCGCGAGGCGCGGGCCAGGGGCATTCCGGTGCTGGGTTCCGGCCGCATCTTTCCGGTGGCGGAGGAGCTGATTGCCTGCGAGCCGTTCCGGCTGCCGCGCTACTGGCCGCGGCTCGGGGCGCTGGATTTCGGCTGGGATCACCCTTCCGCTGCTGTCGAACTCGCCTGGGATACGGAGGCCGACGTCGTCTATGTCGCAAAAGCCTGCCGCGCCTCGCAGCAAACGCCGGCCATGCAGGCGCTGACCCTGAAACCGTGGGGCGAATGGTTGCCCTGGGCGTGGCCGCGCGACGGCCGCCGCGAGACGCTGGAAGGTGCGGGCGTGGCACTTGCCCGGCAATATGGCGCGCATGGGCTGAACATGCTTTCCAGCCATGCGCAGTTCGCCGACGGTTCGGTGTCGGTCGAGGCCGGGCTGATGGAGATGCTCGACCGCATGCAGAGCGGCCGCTTCAAGGTGTTCTCGACGCTTCTGCCCTGGTTCGAGGAGTTTCGGCTCTACCACCGCAAAGACGGCCAGGTGGTGAAGCTGCGCGATGATCTGATGGCGGCGACACGCTATGGCGTGATGATGCTGAGGGAAGCGGTGGTCGACCCGGCCGAGTTCAAGACGGCACGGCGAAAGGCAGGGCAGAGCGATCCGCTGGGGGCGTTCCGGTGAGGGGACCCCGCCGATGACCGTTCGCATTGTCAGCGCTACGCTGCGCGACCTCTCCTACATCGCCGCCAACCTGCGGTCCGAGGACCGGACGGAGATCGACTGCCAGTTCGACGAATGGTCGCCGGCGCTGCTGGCGCTGACGGCGCTGCAGGGGTTTGCCTATGTCGCCGAGCTGAACGGCAATCCGGAGGCCGGCTTTGGCGCCGCCGAACAGCGCGGCGGGTTGTGGATCGCCTGGAGCTGGGGCACGCGCCGCATGAAGCGCTGCGTGCCTGGCATGACCGAGTTCTTTCGTGCCGTGCTCGGTCCGCAGGTTGCCGCGCACGGCGCCTGGCGGGTCGAGGCCCGGGCGCTGGCCACCAATGAATTGGCGCTGCGCTGGCTGGCCCGGCTGGGCGCCACGCAACGCTGCCGCCTGCCGGGCTACGGCAAGAACGGCGAGGATTTTTTGCTCTACGACTGGACAAGGTCGTCTGACTTTGGGTCGTCTGACTTTGGAGAAAGCTGGAACCATGTGCCTTTTTCAAAAGCCGCCGGCGCTGAAGCCGCTGCCACCGACACCGACCATTGCCGACAAGGACGTGCAGGCGCGCGAAGCAGCGCTCCGGGCTGAGCTCGAGCAGCGCCAGGGCACCGCCGGCACAGTCAAGACCGATCTGTCGCCGAGCGAACTCAGCGGCCAGCGCCGCGTGCTGCTGGGGGTGTGATGATGGGTGCGATGGAACGTACGCTTCGTAGGCGCGTGCTGGCCGGTGGTATTGGCGCCGGCATGCGAAATTGGTGAAGCGGGGAGGGTGAAGATCACCCCTTCTCCCCTTGTGGGAGAAGGTGGATCGGCGCTTTAGCGCCGAGACGGATGAGGGGTGCTGGAAGAAATGAGGCAGTGGATTTTTTTCGGCATTGCCAAGCTGGAACACCCCTCATCCGACCTCGCTTCGCGAGGCCACCTTCTCCCACAAGGGGAGAAGGCAAGGCTCTTCAGTGCTCTCACCCCGGCTTGCGCGCGAAGGCCCAGACCATCAGCGGATATTCCTCGTCGTTGCTGAGGTCGCGCCATAGGCCGTAGGCGCGCACCGGGCCGCCGATATGGGCTTTTGCGCAGGCTTTGTTGCCCCAGCTGAACACTTCAATGTTTGCCTGGGGGAAGCCGCCCTCGACCAGCACCTGCTTGAGGCCGGCGGCGGTCCAGCGGTTGTAGTCGTGCGGCCTGGCATGCACCCTGAACAGGAACGGCGTCGCCACAATCGCCCAGCCGCCCGGCCGGGTCATGGCGTGGATATTCTGTGCCGCGGCAAACGGGCGCTGCACATGCTCCAGCACCTGGTCGGCGATGACGACGGAATATTGCCGGTCGGTGCGGTCCTTGCAGATGTCGAAATCAGGGAAATCGACGGAGGTGTAGTTCGAGCAGATCGTCTTCCAGTGGCGGTTCCAGCCGGGCGAGATCTCGATCACGTCTGAGGATTTGCGGCCGTCGGCCTCAAGAAACGCGGTGAACGCCTCGATCTGCCTGATGCGCAGCCAGTTGCGGGAATCGTAGCCGATCAGCCGCTTTGCAACCTGCTTGCTTCGCCTCTTCAGGGCGCCGGGTAGGCTTTCCGTCATTATCAAATCGATCTCCTTGAGTCGCCGCCCCGCGCCCCTTGAACATCGCAAAAGCGAACAAAATTCGACCTGGCCTTGGCAATATCTGGGCTTCGAACAAGCTGATACCACCGAACAAGGAAATGCCATGGCGAGCGATTCCCGTGCCCACGATATCCTGTCGCGACAGGCGGAACTGGAGAGCGAGCGCAGCCAGTATGAGGCTGTCTGGGAGGCGGTGTCGGAATTCTGCGACCCCGACGCGCCCGATGTCTGGAGTGGGCGCCGGGGCGCGGAACCGCAGGCCGAGCGGCAGCAGCGGCGCGGCGCCCGTGTCTACGCCAACACCATCAACTCGGCCGCCAACCGGCTGGCCGCCGGGCTGGAAAGCCTGATCATCCCGCAGTCGGAGAAATGGCACGGGCTGTCGACCGCCGCCGTGAACGACGAGGAGAGCGAGGAGGAGAAGGAATGGGCGGAGGCGCTTCGCGATTTCCTGTTTGCGCTGCGCTATTCGGCCAATTCGAATTTCGTGCCGGCGACGCAGGCCTGCCTGCGCAACGTCGTGCGCTATGGCCCGGCCTATCTTTACGCCGAGGAGGGCTTTGGCGGCACGCTGATCCGCTATGCCTCGATCCCGGTGGTCGAGGGCTATCTCTGCCGCAACCGCTGGGGCCAGGTCGACATTTTCCACCGCCGCTACGCGCGCACGGCACGGCAGGCGGCGCAACTGCTCGGTTATGACAAGCTGCCGGCGCGGATCAAGATGCTGGTCGACGACCCGGCCAAATGCGAGACCAAGATCTCGCTGATCCAGTGCATCCAGCCGCGCGACGAGCGCAAGATGTACCGGCTCTCCGGCACCTACCAGTATCTCGACACGGCGTTCGCCTCCTATCACGTCGTCGAGGACGAGGAGGTCATCGTCAGGGAGAGCGGTTTCCGCTCCTTCCCGGTGTCGTGCTTCAACTGGCGCCGCCATGAGGGCGACCCCTATGGCATTTCGCCGACCATCGAGGCGCTGACCACGGTGCGCGAGGAAAATGCGGTGCGCCGCTCGGGCCTCAGGGCGCTGCAGCAGATCACCGATCCGGCGACCGCCTCGAAGGCGCGGCTCGACTATGTGCCGGTGCTCAATCCCGGCGAGAACTATCCCGGCCTGATCGACGACAATGGCCGGCCGCTGATTGCGCCGATCGCTGTGGGCCAGAACCCGACCTATGCATTCGACTACGCGGAAAGCCGGGCCGAGGAGATCCGCGACATGATGTTCGTCAACCTGTTCCAGACGCTTGTGCAGAACCCGCAGATGACGGCCACCGAAGCCTTGATCCGGCAGGAGGAAAAGGGCGCGTTGCTCGGGCCCTCCGGCTCGATCATCCAGGCCGGCTTTGCCTCCAATCTCGACCGCGAGCTCGGTATCCTCGAGGACAAGGGATTGTATGAGGAAGACAGCCGGTTCCTGCCGCCGGCGAGCCTCGCCGGCAAGGCGGTGCGGCCGACCTTCACCGGTCCGCTCGACGTGCTGCGCCGCTCGGCCGAGGCGCGCGACACCATCCAGGTGGTGACCACGGCCATGCAGATGGCGCAGTTCGACCCCGGCGTCATGGACAATATCGACGGTGACGAGGCGCTGAAGATCGTGCAGAGCGCCGGCCGCAGCCCGCAGCGCATCTTTCGCCGCCAGGACGAGGTGGCTGATATTCGCGATGCCCGAGCCAGGGCGCAACAAGCGCAGGCCGGCATGGCGGCGATCGCCGCCGCCGGCAAGGTTGCCAGGGATGCCGTGCCGGCGGCGGTCCAGGCGCGCGACAGCGGCCTGCTCGACAGTCTCAGCGGGCTGATGCCGCAGGGCGGCGAGGGCGGCGCATGAGCGGCAAACGCTTCGCCCATTCGCGCCAGGCCGGCGGCCCGGCCAAGGCGCAGGATGCGCTGACCAGGGCCTATCTCAGGGTGTTCTCAGGCCAGGACGGCGAGATGGTGCTGGCCGACCTGACGGCGGCGACCGGCTATTACCGCCGCCCGTCCTATGGCGAGTGGCTGGCCAAGACCAGGACGCCGAACGGCTTCGAGCTGCACAGCGCGCTGAGCAACGCGCGCGCCGAAGTGGTGCAGCACATCATGGGGTTTTTGACACTGGACGAAGCGCAACTGGCGGCGCTGGAGAAGGCGGCGCGGCTGGAGGGGCGGTAGGGGTGAAGCTCCGCCATTGGTGACGCCTTCTCCCCTTGTGGGAGAAGGTGGATCGGCGCGAAGCGCCGAGACGGATGAGGGGTGCTGGAAGAAATGAGGCGTTGGTGATCGCACCATCGATCCGGTGTTCAGGCGCGGTCGGAGACAGAGGTATTCGTCAAGCTGGAACACCCCTTATCCGGCCGCTTCGCGGCCACCTTCTCCCACCAGGGGAGAAGGGAAGACCAGCGCCGGGCTACGTCTCAATAATCGCCGCGGTAGTAGCGGTCGTCGCAACGGGCGGTGTAGATGCGGCCGTAGCGGTCCTGATAGCGGCATAGCTGTTCGCCGCGCCGCTGTGGCGTCGTCGCGCTGCCGACGACCGCCCCCAGCAGGGCGCCGCTGGCTGCGCCGATGACCGTGCTCTTGGTGTCGCGGCCCAGGGCCTGACCGACGAGAGCGCCGCCAGCGCCGCCGACCAAGGCCCCCGTGGTGGCTCTTTGCTGCCCTTCGGTCTGTGCACATCCTGCCAGCGCGGCAGTCACAAGCAGGGCGGCAATGGCTTTGTACATGGTCATCGTCTGATACTCCGTTGAAGCCTATGAACTAATACACTGGCTGGTTTTGCCAAGTGTTTGCCAAGTGCGGTTGCATTGCGGCGGAACCGCGGCAACCGCTTGTCACGAAATGCGACATGGTTTCTTTCGTCTTGACGCTGCGTGCCTCCGACTCTGAAAGATCGTACTCGAACAAGACGATAGGGTCAGGTTCTGTCGAAAAGAATCAGGCTGCGGCCGCAACGATTCCGCCGGCTCCAGCCGATCCTTCATCAATCCAATAACACGCCTGGCTGAACTGGCCAGTGCTCGTTTCCATTTGCAAACAACAAGAAGGAATCTTTCTCATGACAGATCTGGCAGACGCCGGGTCCGTGGTGGCGTCGCCACCGGCGGGCAACCTTGCAGGGCCACCGGCCGCCGGGGACAACGGGTCCGTCCCGCCGGCCGGCAAGAGCTGGTTTGACGGTCTTTCCGAAGGCAACCGCAAGCTCGCTGAAACCAAGGGCTGGACCAAGCCTGAAAGCCTCGACCGGGTTCTCACATCCTATGCCGAGCTGGAACGGCAGCAGGGCGAAAGCCTGCGCATTCCGGCAGCGGACGCAGCTGCGGAAGACTGGGACAGGTTCCATGCCCGGCTGCCTGAGGCGATGCGTCCGCTGACATCGCCCGACGAGGTCGAGTACAGGCGCCCCGACGGGCTTCCCGAAAACTTCGCCTATTCGGACGAACTCGCCAACGCGTCGAAGGCGTGGGCGGTCGAGGCCGGCGCCACGCCGAAGGTGGCGCAGGCCTATCACGACCGCTTCGTCGGCTACATGGCCGGACAGGCCAAGGCGCAGCAGATCGCCCTTGCCCGTTCGGTCGAGGCCACTCACGACGACCTGGTCCGGGACTGGGGACCGACCGACAGCGACGGCTTTCGTAGGAGATTGGAGGTCGCCAACCGGGCGATGAAGAAGCTCGGGCTGGTCGATGCCTACAAGGCGAAGGGCATCCTCCTGCCTGACGGCGCCTTGACCGATCCGCAGATCGCCAAGGCGTTCCACGCGGTCGGCGAGGCGATGTTCAGGGAAGACACGATCGACGGCGGCGCGGCCTTGAGCGGAGGCAATCCGTTCAAGCGCAACGCCGCCGGCGAACGCAACCTGACCGATATCTCGGCCCTCGTCAGAAGCGACCCCGTCCGCGCCCGGCGGCTGGCACGCGAGGCCGGCGAAAACCCCGATCTGTGGATACCGAACAACCCCCTTTGAAATAGGGCAACCGCATCCGGATGCCCCCACATCCGGCCTGAGGGGGCGCAGCCGTCAATCAAACTCAAGGAAAGAAAAAAATGGCAGACGCCTATACCCGCATCGCGGACGCGATCGTTCCGTCCGTCTATGCACAATACTCGTTCGAGGAGCACGTCCAGTCGCTCGAGATCTACCAGGCCGGGATCCTGTTTTCCGACCCGGCCATCGCCTCGAAGCTCTCCATGGGCGGGCGTTCCGTCGACATGCCAGGTTGGAAGGATCTCGGCAACGATCCGTCCGAGCCGGTCAATGACGATCCGGCCGACTCGATCGAGATGAAGAAGATCGGCGCGCGCCGCGAGGTCGCCGCCCGCAATGTCCGCGCCCAGGCGTGGGGCATTCCGGACCTGACCTCGATCCTGGCCGGCGACGACCCGCAGAAGCTGATCGTGCGCCGCCAGACCGACTACTGGCAGCGTGCCAACAAGCTGACGCTGCTCGGCATCCTGAAAGGGGTGCTGGCCGACAACCTCGCCAATGATGCCGGCGACCTCGTCCGCATCACCGGCGCCTCCATCGTCGACACCGACATCATCGAGGCCGCCTATCTGATGGGCGACCGCGCCGACAAGTTCAAGACGATCTGGATGCATTCCAAGCAGATGAAGGCGCTGAAGCTCGCCGACCTCATCGACTATGTGCCGCCGTCCGAGCAGGGCGGGCCGCTGATCCCCTATTACATGGGGCTGCGGGCCGTCATCGACGACGACATCCCGGTCGCCGCGGGCGTCTACACGGCGTTCATGTTCAAGGACAAAGCAATCCTGTGGAACGAGCTGCCGGTCAACACCGAGGGCGGGCCGCTGGAGTTCGACCGCAAGCCGCGCCAGGGCCATGGCGGCGGCGTCACCGAAATGGTCGCCCGCCGGCATTTCGTCCCGCATGTGCCCGGCACCCGCTTCCTCGATGCGTCGACGGCGGGTGAGTTTGCGACCGATGCCGAGCTGGCGCTGGCGGCGAACTGGGACCGCACGGCGTCGAGCGTCAAGCACATGACGTTCATCGCGCTGAAGACGACCGAGGCCTGAGCGGACCGGTAGGGGTGGGGCGTCAAGGTCCCGCCCCTTCTGGACACCGGGTCGGCCGCTGTGGCGAATTCCAAATTCACGCGCCGTGCTGCCCCAAATTGTCGTTGTTGCACATTGATCAATCGCCGCCACCAAACGGTTACACAAGAGGGCGATGCTGCCTTGTCTTTGCAAGGGAGGGTAACCATGAATATGACCTACAAGGCAGTTCAGGATGTGCTTCGAAAAGCTGGCATTGTCATAAGCAAAAAGGGCGAACTTCACCGCATCAACTTCTTCAGCGGCCTGGAAAACACCGCCTACTACACGACAAGCCTCGAGGATGCGCTTGACCGGGGGTTGGCGATGGCGAGAGCTGCCGAAAGGTTGCCAGCAAGCACCTTTGCCAAGTCGCGCGGGCGGCCGGCGAGCGCACACTTCGGCTGACGCCGCAGGATGTCATCGCCGCGTTGCGCGGCGATGTTGGGAAAATACCGTCACGTGGCGCACGCTGCCAGTTTTCTGCGGTCGCGTTCCGTGGCGCCCCCTCTGTCCTGCCGGACATCTCCCCCACTTGGGGGGAGATCGGCAGCTTCACCGACCACGCCCTTTCTTCAACATTGGCGATTGGCGAAAGCCAACGCGACATGCAATCTCCCCTTCGTGGGGGAGATGCCCGGCAGGGCAGAGGGGGGCGCGACAGAACGCGACCTTTCCCCACAATCCACCCCACCCATGCCCACAAATTCCCGATCCACACAGATGGAGGCCGAAACCATGGCCATCACCCCGCTCGACATCGCCAACATGGCGCTTGGCGTTCTCGACGAGGCGCCGGTCGACAGCCTTGATCAGGATGTCAAACCGGCGCGCCTGCTTAACCTGCATTTCGACCTGACCCGCGAGGCGGAGCTGATGAAACATGCCTGGGTGTTCGCAATCCTGGCGGCCGCCGTCGCCGGGTCCGATACCGGCAGTGGCGCGGGCACGCTGAACTTTGCCTATGAATTGCCCGTGGACTGCCTGCGGCCTTTGCCGCTGACCCACAATGGCGAGCCGGATGGCGTGCCGATCGCGTGGCGCCAGGAAGCCGGCTTGATCTATTGCGACCGATCGGGGCCGCTGATCATCCGCTACGTCGCCAACCTCACCGATCCGAACGACTGGGACGCGACGTTCACCGAAGTGCTGGTTGCAGCGCTTGCCGTCAAGATCGCGCATCCGCTGACCCACAAGGCGGCCATGATCGACATCGCCCGCGGTGCCTATAGCGCGGCGCTGGACGCGGCGTTCCACGCCAACGCCATCCAGCGTGGCGGCAGGTTTTCAACGTCGTCCTGGGCGATCCAGCGCGGCGACAACCGCTACTGGCGCGCCTGATGCCGACGCTCTATCCTATCCAGGACACCTTCGTCCGTGGCGAGATCAGTCCGCGATTGCACGCGCGCGCCTCGCTCGACCTTTACCGGGCCGCACTCTCCCGCTGCGAGAACTTTTTGACGCTCCCGCATGGTGGCATCCGCAAGCGCGGCGGCACCTATTTCTGCGCCGAGGTGAAGGACTCTTCCAAAGCGACACGGCTGATCCCGTTCATCTTCTCGGCGGACCAGGCCTATGCGCTCGAATTCGGCGATCTCTACATCCGCGTCCATGCCTATGGCGCCCGCGTCGGCACGGTGGAGGTGGCGACACCCTATCTCGAAGCCGATCTGTTCGACCTGCAATTCGTCCAGTCCGCCGACCAGATGTGGATCACCCACAAAAACCACCTGCCGCAGGTTCTCACCCGCACGGCGCACACCACATGGACGCTGGCCGAGTTCGTCTTTCTCGACGGCCCCTATGACGACATCAACACAAGCGCGACCACGCTGACGCCCGCCGAGACAGGTGCTGTCCATCCAGATATGACCAGCGATACGCTGCCAACCGGGACCGCTGCATCCAGCGCCGGCACCGCATATCTCGCGTTCGACCGTGACAATGGAACAGACCTCAATTTTGGCACAACCACCGGCAACGTGTCTTATGACTTCGCCGGTACAGCGACCAAGGTTTGTGACGCCTATTGGATTCGGGCGGTCGGGGGCAGGGGACCGGCCGCATGGGATTTCCAGGGCCTTGACGGCACCAGCTGGATCTCGCTCGACAGCCGGACGGCGGAACCCGGCTGGTCGCGCGGCGAGGTGCGCTTCTATGAATTTCAGAACGCGACCGCCTATCAGTCCTATCGACTGGATATCTCAGTATCGGAGGACGACGCCAACATTCGTATTGCTGAAATGGGCTGGCACGAGGATGGCGACACCCAGACGCCGTTCGACCTCACGGCATCCTCCATCGTCGGCATCAATGACGGCACCGGCTTCCAGACCAGCGATGTCGGCCGGACCATTCGCTTGCTCGGCTCGGATGCCGTCTGGCGCTGGGCGCGCATCACCAGCCGCAGCAGCGCGACCGTAGTCAAGGTCAGGCTGTATGGGCATGCGCTGCCCAATCTCAGCCCGATCGCCCGCTGGCGCCTCGGCACCTTCGTTCCCGGCAAATATGTCCAGAGCGGTTCGCTGTACGAGGAGCGCCTGGCCTTCAGCCGAAAATTTTCCGTCTATGCCTCGGCAACCGGCGATTTCGAGAATTTCGCCACCGGCGAAAAGGACGACGACGCGCTTGAATTCGTCCAGGCCGGCGGCGGCCAGGCCAACGATATCACCTGGATTGCGGAATCCGACGGGGCGCTGATCATTGGCACCCTTGGCGGCATCCGGGCGCTGTCGGGCTCGGGCATCGACGAAGCGCTGACGCCGTCATCGTTCAAGAACCGCCGCTCCCGCACCTTTGGCTGCGCGCCGCTGCGCCCTGTCGACGCCGGGCAATCGTTCCTGTTCGTCACCAGGTCGCGCAAATCGATTGCAGAACTGACCCAGAGCGCGACCGGCAAATTCACCTCGGAGGATGTCGGGCAGGTTTCCGAGCATATCCCGAAGCAGGGTGTCGTCGAACTAGCATTCCAGACCGATCCCGACCCGCTGCTGTGGTTCCCGCTGGATAATGGCGAGTTGGGGGGATACACGCACCAGCCTTCGCAGGAAGTCCGCGGCATGCACCGGCATCGCATCGCCGGGTCTTTCTCAGGTTCCGACTGGGGCATCGTCGAGAGCGCCGTGGTCACGCCTGGGCAGGACGGCAATGACGATCTGTGGCTGATCGTCAAGCGCACCATCGGCGGGGCAACCAAGCGTTATATCGAAGTCAAGACCGTGCCATTCGAATATGGTGAGGTCGCCGATGCCTTCGAGGTTGATTGCGCTCTGACCTACAGCGGTGTGGCCACAGCAACGGTCACAGGACTTACCCATCTCAACGGCGAGACTGTCGACGCCCTGGCGGATGGTATCGTCTATCACGGCCTCACGGTGGCCGCCGGGGCGGTTTCCCTGCCTGGTGGTGCGACTGCCGCCAAATGGCAGGTAGGTCTGCCCTACGAAGCCGGAGCCGACACACTCGAACTCGATGTCGGCGGCAGGGATGGCTCGATCGTCGGCCGGCGCAAGAAAGTCGCAAAAGTCATTCTGTCGCTGTTTGAGACCGACACGACCGGGCTGAAGATTACTTCCATGCAGCGTGGGCGGTGGGAGCCGGTTCGCATCCCTTCAGTCGTGACGCCTGACAGTGCCGCAAACCTGTTCACTGGGAACGTCGAGGTGCCGATCGACGACAGTTGGGAAGGGCAGGGGCGGGTGCGAATCCGCCACACCAACCCGACCCCTTGCACCATCCGCGCGTTCACGCCGGTGTTCGACAGTGAGGCGTAGTTGAAACTGCCGATCTCCCCCCTTGGGGCCCCTTGGGGGGAGATGGCCGGCAGGCCAGAGGGGGTCGGTACGTCCTGACCCGACCCCTATCCTATTGCCTCCATCGCGGGCGAGAACGTCGGCGCTTCACGCGAGACGACCCCCTCTGTCGCCTTCGGCGACATCTCCCCCTCAAGGGGGGAGATTGCGCGCTCAGCCCTTCCATCACTCCCTTAAAAGGACCCGCTTCGATGACCCCATCCCCGCATGCCGAAGCTCTCGGCAGGGCGCGGACGGCTGCCGATTTTGCTGCCGTCATCGCCTTGCTCGACAGCGACCTCAAAACTGCTGCCGCCCGCAAACTGGAACTGGAAAAGGCCAAGGGCCGTGCGATGTTCGGCCGTGGCGACCTGGCGGCGGCGCGCATTGCGCTCTCCGAGGCCAACGCCGTCGTTGCGCTGCTGGAAAAAACCCGTGAGGCGGCGAACGAGCGCCGTGCCGCCGCGCAAAGCGAAGACTGCGTCGACATCGCAGCACTTGCCGACGAGATCAGGGCAAACGCCGCTTCCCTCGACGAGCGCTGGCGCATGGCCCACTGGCTGGTCGAGCAGCTGCGCCAGCAATTGTTCGACGCCGATGCCTTGCGCGGTGCCGTCGCCACCGCCAACAGCCAGCTCGACGCCGCGGGCGTCGCCAACCTGAAAATCAACCCGACCGCCGTCCGGCGCGCCGCCGTGACCGGGCGGCGAGCGACAGCTCCGGCTCGTCTCAGCGCGGCAGCGATCCAGGCCGACAGACTGCTTTTGTCGCTGCTCAGCCCCGGCGGCGCGCTCGACCCGCGACCGCCGCTTGGCGCGCCGGTCGGAGGCATCGCGGGTCGATATTCGCTGCGTGGCCGAGGCCGCGGCTGACCATGTGCACACTTGCCCTTATCGGCACGGCTCTCTCGGTCGGCGGCGCGCTGATCGAAGGCCAGCAGTCGCGGCAGATGGCCGACTACCAGGCCAGAGCCTACGAGCAGCAGACGCGGGCCGACGCGCAAGCCGCGGCCTTCGAGCAGGGCCAGGAACGCCACAAGCAGGATCTGTCGCTGTCGCAGGCGCGCGCCCGGGCCGGCGCCTCGGGCGTCGCCCTGTCAGGCTCACTGAGCGAGGTGCTCGCCGCCAATGCAAGGCAGGGTCAGCTCGACATCAAGGCGATCCAGTACGGCTCGCAGCTGCGCCAGAACAATTTGACCACGCAGGCCGCCATCTCGCGCTTTTCCGGCAGGCAGGCGGCGGCTGCCTCGATCTTCAGGGCCGGCGGCAATCTCGTGTCCGGCCTTTCCGGGCTGTACGACCCGAGCAGAGCGGTGACGTTCGGCAACAGCGCCTTTCCGCCGGCGCCGGGCGGAGGGCTTTACTGATGGCGACCATCCCCCTCCAGCTCGCCCAGCGCCGGCTCGACAGCGGCAGCGTGGTTTCCTATCCCGACAGCTCGCCGGTCGGCGCCGCCATGCAGGGCTTTGGCGATGAGCTCGCGGCCGTCGCCGAGCGTTTCCGCCAGCAGAAGCAGCAGCAGGACGCGTTCGACGCCGAGGTCATCGGCCGCGAGCTGAACGGACAGATCGCCCAGGCCGAGAAAGAAGCGATCCAGAATGCGCCGGCCGACGGCCGCGGCCTGCACGACGCCATGTATGGCCAGGCACGCAACGGTGTCGTCAAGCCCGGCCTGTTCGACAAGATCTTCGACAGCACCGTGCCAAAAATGCCGGAAAGTGAACGCGCCAGCTTCATCAGGCAAAAAGAGGCGATGAGATTGGCCGGGTCGGCGCGCATGGCCGCACAGCAATATGCGCGCCGCCAGGACTATGAGCAGGCCGAATGGTCCAAGGCGCAAGCTACGGAGCTCAATGCCATCGCGCAGAGCGACCCGGACGACACCGCGACGTTCGAGGCGATCAGGCAGGGCGGGTTCGACTTCATCGCCAAGATGGGCAACCCGGTCGCCCGGCAGCTGGCCGAAACCGGCTGGCGCAGCAACACGGCAAAGGCGCTCGCCCAGGCGATGCTCGCCAAGGACCCGAAGCGCGCTGCCGAAATGCTGGGTGCTGCGCCGGCCGCGCAGGCCGGTGGCGGTGAAACCACAGGCGCTGAAGGCACTGATCTGTCGGCGAAAAACCCGAATGGGCCCGCTTCGGGCGACGACCGCCTTGCTGATCTGACGCCCGACGACAGGGTTGCGCTCGCCCGGCTGGCCGGCGTCTCGGCGACGCAAAACTGACGTCGGCACCGGCGACCTGGCCAGGTTCTTCTTGTTACCTGGCCTGTTGCGTTGCCGTTGGCCCGCCGGCATCTTTAATGGCCTCTTCATGTTAGTGGGCTTTTTTATGGGAACCTAAAGCCCCTCACAGGCATGGGGTGGTTTCCAGGGCGATAAGAGCGACGGCGGCCTTTCTTACAACACAGACTTGTGGTTCTGGATTTGAAATTCCCAAGCGCTGATGCGATCATTGGCAAATCCACCTCGCCCATCCAGGCTTCTCAGATGAAGGACTGACCCTACCTTGTTGCGCCTAGATTCTTTTCCGATGCTGGCAAGGATCGTTTTTCCGATCACGTTGGCCGGCGTTCTCCTGCTCACGCTTCTGCCGGCGCGGTTCTTGCCGGATCTCGGCACGGCCGTCACGCTTCACGACGACAAGCTGCAGCACGCCATCGCCTTCGCCGTGCTGGCGGCCCTGGGAAGCCTCGGCTGGCCGGAACACAGGACAAGGCTGATTGTTCTCCTCGCCTTTACCGGCGCGGCGATCGAGGTGCTTCAGGGCGCGCAACTGATCGGGCGCGACCTGGATGGGCTCGACTGGGTTGCCGACTGCGCCGGCATAGCGTTGGGACTGACAATCGCCGGGACAAGCAGGCGCGTTGGCAAGCGCGTCGGCGGATTGCCGTAGGTCGCTGCGGCGGTTCAGGATAAAAGCGCTCCGTAGCGATCCTGCGCGCCCCCCTCTGTCCTGCCGGACATCTCCCCCACTTGGGGGGAGATCGGCTGCTTCGCGGACAGCGTCTTTTTTGCAAGGCTGGTGGTTGGCGAAATCAGTGATGAAGGCCAATCTCCCTCCTTGTGGGGGAGATGTCCGGCAGGACAGAGGGGGCGCTGTCCCTCCGCGATCAAAGGTTCTGCACCGCAGCAGCGCTCCGATGTCACGGAATAGATCTCAGGGTCTGCTCCGCACCCGCGGCGGCTAGTCGCCGATGTGCCATAGGCCGCGCGTCCCGCCGCGCTGGAATCATAGCACTGTCAAGCCTCGCTTCGCGGGGCTTTTTTTATGGAGCAAGCCTGATGGCCCGACCCGCAACTGCCGCCGTTCGACTTCTGACCGGCGAACGCGAACCCGTGCGCCTGGCGACCACGGCCAGCATCCTGCTGCATCGCCTGCAGACCATCGACGGCGTGCCGGCTGAGGTCGGCGACCGCGTGCTGGTCAAGGACCAGGCCGACCCGATACAGAACGGCATCTACACGGTGAGCGAAGGCGAGTGGTTCCGCGCCGCCGACGCCCGCACCGCCCGCACCTTGCAGAGGGGAACGACGGTTCACACCCAGATCGGGTCGGTCAATGCCGGCCGGGTGTTTGAATTCAGCGCCGACGAGCCGGTGGTGGGCAGCGATGCCATCACCATTGCCCCGTTCGTGCCGCCCGATATTTCGCAGGTGGTCGGTGCGGTGGTGACGCTGCGCGATGAAACGCAGGTGCTGAAGCATGCCACCGAGGCCAGCGCCGGCCAGGCCGCCGCCAGCGCGTCCACCTCCGCTGCCAATGCTGGACAGACTGCCGCCGATGTCGCTTCTACGGCGGCCAACCTGGCCGGCGCCCAGGCGGCACGCGACGCGTCGCTGTATGGCAAGGGCATCTTCCCGACGATCGTAGCCGCGATCGGCTTTGGCGTGGCTGGCTTCAGTGCCCTGGTCGGCGGCGCCGGCGGCACGAACGGCACGTTCGATCTGGCGTTTACCGGCGGCGCCGGTTCTGGCGCCGCAGGACGCTTCGTTGTCGCTGGCGGTGCTCTGACGATGATCCTGATCACGGCACCCGGTTCCTACACGGTCGCGCCGAGTTTCAGCTTCGCGGCGTCTGCGGGACTGGCCGGCGCAAGTGCGGCGGCGGTTTTGGGCCGGAATGTTGAAGTTGGTGAATACTTCTGGACCGAAATCAGCGATGGCATCCTTGGTATGTACACCGTCGCGGTCGGGCCGGTTGCCGTCGAGACCGGTGTTCGCACGTCGGCAGCGGAAGTTGTCGGCTTGATCGGATCGCGGACGGTTGGGCCGGTCCTGATCACGGGCTCCGTCGGCGGCACGGCTGTTACCAATACCAGCGCCTATTATTGGCCGGGCTCTCTGTCGGCTGTCGATGAGTTTCTTTCGAGCCTAGAACTAGGCTTCGGCGCTGGGGCAGGAACAATCCATATCGTAATTGCCCAGGTCGAGGGCGATGGCACTTTAACTCTCGTCTCTCAACAAACCATCCCTGTCGTTGCCGGCCCGTCTTCCGTCAACTCGGGTCTCTCGATCCTGAAGCCAGCCGGTAGTGTCATGGGCCTGCAACGGACAGGAGCCGGCACATGGTATTATACGGCGGGGTCCATTCCGAACGGCGAAAGCAAGTGGTTCACGGCGACGGTTCCTACGTCACACACAGCCAAGACCGTCGACTTTATCAATGGTCCGCAATGGAAAGCCACTTTCACGGGCGAAGTCGGCACAAAGGCGCGTGCAGCCTACGACACCGCAAACGATCTGGTCGACATCGTCGGCACTGAGCAGGTGGTCGGCTGGCCGAACCTGGTCAACACTGGCACGAATACCCCGGCGAACTACAGCGTCGTCATGCAAACGCCAGCGCCGGCCGATGGTTACATCACGGAAATCGATGTCGGTGCCAGCGGGGCCGGCACGGCCAACATTCACGTCGTCCAGGCCAATGGCGATCTAACTGTTAACGTGATCAGCACGCATCAGATCACGTTGGCCAATGGTGTGAGCGAAATCCCCCTCAGCATACCGATTGCAGCGGGGCAGTATCCGGCAATCAGCGGCGGCGGCTACAAGTTTCAGAACAGCGTCAACCCGCAAGGCATCCCCGCATGGTTCAGGTCTGGCGTACTGTCGAACGGCGCTATTGTGGCATCATCGACCCTGCACCGCTATGAGGTTGCGTTCACGATCAAAACTGGCCTCATCGCCGACGCTACGCGGGCTCTGACAGGCGGCACACAGAACACCGGCATGAACCTGCTGGCGGACGCCGACCCGAATGGCGTCGTTGACGCGACCGCAATCTTTGCCTCGGCCGCTGCTGCCCATCCAAACCCGTATGTGCCGCCCGGCAGCTTCGCGTTGACGGCTATGCCTAAGTGGGGTGACGGTTTTTGGGGACCAGGAAAGCCGTTCGTCGGCGGCCGGAGGTTCTTCGTTCCGGCCCGCCCGTCGCTGTTTAATCTCTATGATGGCTTCCGGGCCAAGATGGCAGAGCATATCGCCAACAACGATGTGCTCTGCTTGATCGCCGATAGCATCGGTCATTGGGCGTTGGCCAGCAATGGCCCGGCGCATTGGTTTAATCGAGTTACCCAATTTGCCAATCTCGGCATTGCCGATGACGAGCCTGGCATGACGGCGCTGCGGCCAAGCTCCACCTACACGCCGGCCTTCTATGGCGTTGCGACCAGCGGAACCGTCTCGACGGGAACGCGCGGGCCACTTGGCGAAAGCATCATCCTTGCGGATGGCGCGTCCCTGGCGTTCACTGGAGCTTATGAACAGGTCGATGTCCACTACACCCGGGACGCCGGTCAAGGTTCGCTTGCCTTCGCTTTCGACGGTGGCGCGGCGTACAAGACCGTCAATGCTGCCGGCGCTCTGGCGCTCGATCAATATTCCGGCCCGTCGATGACGGGGCAGGCTGCCAGCGGCAATTACACACTGACGGCGGTAGGCGGCCCTGTCGAAATAACCGGGCTTATCCGTCTTGGAATTAAGGTGCCGGGATCCCGTCCTCGACTGCGCTCACTGCGCGCCGCGCATGGGAGCTATACCTTCGCGTCGTTTAATATGGCGCGCCTTACATCAGCAATCGTCCAAGCGAGCTATGCTGGAGGCAAGATCGTGCCGATACTCGCGCTTGGCATCAACGACAGTTTTGGTACCGCGCCGGCTACGATTTCAACGAACATCACTGCGGTGCTTAATACGCTGGAGGCAGCTGCCGCACCTCGCATCCTTGCGATGCCGCCGACGCGCCCGTCTTCGGCCTGGGATGGTAGCTACACTGGAGGGCGGACTTACGACGCGGCGCTTGGCGCTATCCGCCAGACATACCGGTCACGAAACGTGCTGACGATCCCGATTGATGGTTTCGATTATATCGACGCTGGAGCCTATCAAGAGGGGCTTCACTTCAACGACGTCGGCCATGACAGCAACGCCTTGCGCTTCATCGAATATGTCGCGGAGAGGGGATAGGCAAATGGCACAGGCAATTCAGCACAAGGGTGAGACGGTAGCCAAACTCGGGGAAGGCGAGGAGTGGGTCGTTGTCGGCACCAAGATCGTGATCTTCAAGCCAAGCAATCCGACGTACAGCCGAGAAATCTCAACGATCGGCGCCTACTATGCGCCTTTACTCGCCGGACAGACGGGGATGATACTTACCAATCTTTGCGTCAGCGGCTCTGCGCTGGGGCTGAGCACGACTGGCTACCCGAGCTACGGAATGTCCAACAGAATCGTCGACATTCCGGCCGATACGGAGATCGTCACTCTGGAGCCCGGCCCGAACCCCTTCGGCGCGCAAGAGACGCCTCTGGGTGCCTTCGGCGACACGACCTATGCCACTCACTATGGGTCGCTGTGGGCGGCCTGCGTCGCTATCCGCTTGCAGGCACCGAGCGCTAAAATCGTCATGATCGGAACGTACAGCGGCGGTCCCAGCCACGCGACCCATCGAATCGGACGTGTCAACGGTCAGGGCAACACGATGGATCAGTTCTTCGAGGCGGAGCGCTATGTGGCACATGCGCTCGGAATCCCGTTCATCAACATTTCTCAGAGCGGCATGGGCTACCTCACGTCGACCCTGTACATGTCGGACGAGCTGCATCCGAATGCAGCCGGCAGCCTGCGCCATGCCACCTATGATGCCGAATGCCTGCGTCAAATGGTGCGTCGGGGTCACTTCGACGCCTAGACTGAAATGGTGGCGTGTGGCAGATGTTCGCAGATGCGTATCTTCTCCACTATTCTCGCTGTTCGCCGCCGCTTTTCGTCTTGGATCGCCACAGGCGCCGCGAGGGAGAATGCCGTCATCGGGCCGCGCACGAAGTTCGGTGCCGGGGCGGAGATCTTCAATATTCATGGCGACAAGTCCCGGGTCACAATCGGCGCGGACAGCCATCTGGACGGACATCTGCAGGTCTTTGCCCATGAGGGTCGGATCAATATCGATGACTGGTTCTACCTTGGTCCAGGCTCGACGATTTGGTCATCGGATCCGGTGGGGATCAAGGTCGGCAAACATGTCCACGTCTCGTGGGGGGTGGCGATCCACGATACCAACTCGCATCCCATGGACCCGCAGAAGCGTTTTGCGCAGATGCAGGCCATCTTTCGCGAAGGCCATCCGCGCGTCGACCCAGGCATCCGCTCAGCACCGATCACAATCGGAGATGATGTCTGGATCGGCAACAGTGCCATGATAATGAAGGGTGTCACGATCGGCGACCGGGCGATAATTTCAGCCGGCTCAATCGTACGGTCGGACGTTCCGGCCGACGCTTTGGTGCGGCCGGACCGCGACCTAGTGAAATGAAATGATGCCTTCGCTCATCAATGAGCGTCGTCCCATCATAGAGCGCCAACCATTCGCTTGCGCCAAGGCGCGGGCGAATGGCAACGGGCTAATGACGGCTGTCTTGCGGCTTGTTGTGAGGCTGGCTGTTCGACCACCAGACAAAATACAGCGAACCCATCTTCATGACCGGCACGCGACGCTCGCGTTCGCGCCCCCGCAATTCGCGATAGACTTTTACCTTCAAGGTGCCGCCCGGCAGTTTGATGCGCACGGCCATCGGTTCAACTCCGCTGTGCAATTCAATGATGATGTGCGATGCAGCAATTAGAGAACTTCCCCAGCCGAAGAGTCAGCCGCCGATGGGCGCGTTTGTTGGCTTGACCGGAAGGGTTCAAGCGCAGCCGCCCGAGGACGGCTTTTTTCGGGCCGTCAAGGCGCTGCCTGAGACCGGTTTGGATCGTCGTCGGGCTGGTCGTTCAACGGACGCGGCCGGTTCGACCACCAGCTGAAATACAGCGAGCCCAGCTTCAGAACCGGGATGCGGTGGGCGCGCTCACGTTCGCGCAACTCCCGATACACCTTCATCTTCAAGGTGCCGCCCGGCAACCTGATACGCACTGCCATTGCTCCCAACCCCCGTTGTGCAATGCAGCGACTTAGAGAGCTTCCGTGGCGGAAGTGTCAAGGGCTGATCGTTGATTATTTCTGCGGCTGTTTCCGGGACCGCTTCCAGAACGGTCCGGGCGCAGGCTCGGGATCATCAATTTGGCGGGCGTCCGGACGGACGATCCGAAATGCTGCTCGGCCACCAGACGATGAAATAGTCTCCAAGCCGCCAGACCGGGACTTGGCGCTTCTGCTCGCGGCGGCGCAGCTCGTCCTTTTTCTTGATCTTCAGTGTCCCGCCCGGAAGCCTGATCCTGATTGTCACGCACCCTCCCGCACCTGTTCCCACAGGGTACGAACGGTTCATGGGAGCAGTTTATTCCGGCTAAGCGGTTTCCATCCCGATGGCAATACGGATCGAGCTGTTCTCAACAGGTCAATGCCGTCAGTTGAAGAAATTCGCCATGCCCTGGAAGGCCAGGAACGCATAGACGATCGGCCCGACTATCAGCCCGCAATAGAGGCACAGGATCACCGCCAGCGCCACAAGCAGCGGCTTGTCGCGGCCGACCGCGCAGAGCTCGGCCTTCACCGTCCAGCGCGCCGTTCCTTCGTGTTGCGACATCTGCAAATCCCCACAGTTTGGGGCCATTTCACACAATCGCCTGCAAACATCAACCGGGCGCCTGCAAACATCAAGCTGGCGCCTGCAAACATCAACCTGGGAAAGGACCAAGACCATGGACATGACGTTCAAGGGCGCCGTCAGGCGCCTCGACGATCTCGATCTGCCAAGACTCGGCGCCAGCATCGGCGTCGGCGAAGACGAGATCCACGCCTTTCTCGATGTCGAAACCAGCGGGCATGGCTTCGACGCCCAGGGCCGCCCGGTCATCCTGTTCGAGCCGCATGTGTTTTATCGCAATCTGGCGGGCGCGGCTCGGGCAAAGGCGGTAGCGGCCGGTCTTGCCTATGCCAAATGGGGCGAAAAGCCTTATCCCCGCGACAGCTATCCGCGCCTGAAAGCCGCCTGCGCCATCGACGAGACGGCGGCGCTCAGATCGGCGTCATGGGGGCTCGGCCAGGTGCTCGGCGAGAATTTCAGGGCGGCCGGCTTCCCCACCGTGCAGGCCATGGTCGAAGCCATGATGGCGGACGAGGCGCTGCAGCTGGCGGCGGCGGTCAATTTCATCGCCGCCAACCGGCTCGACGGCAAATTGCGCAAGCATGACTGGGCCGGCTTCGCCAAGGGCTACAACGGCGCATCCTACGGGAAGAACGCCTACGATATCCGGCTTGCCGAGGCATTCCGCAAATGGTCCGGGATCAGGGACACGCCGCCCGCTGCGGCGCCGGTTCCGATCCCGCAGCCGCCGCAACCGAACGGTTCGACGCCCGCCAAGGCAGAGCCGGGCAAAGCCGGAGTGCGGCGCGGACCGTTTTCCGGATCGTTGTCCGGATTATGGGCCGCAGTGCTGGCTCCGTTGGTCGCCGCAATCCTCTCCCTGTTTCGAAAGGCCCCCTCCTTGTTTCGAAAGGCAAAGCCATGAACTGGTTCAACACCAACGCCGCGCACAATCTAATCAATGTGCTGATCCTGCTGCTCACCGGCCTGGTCGGCTTCGACTGGATGCTGTTCGGCATCGACGCCGCCCTGGCGCTAAAAATCACCGGGGTGCTGGCCCTGCTCAAGATCCTGATCAATGTCGTGCGCGACGGCGTCGCCGGCCTCGTCAGAAACCAGCCTGCCGTGGAGGGCAATTGAGATGTGGGTGCTTTCCATGCTGGGCGCGCTCGCCGGCAACACGACGATCTTGGCGATTTTTGCCGCGCTCGTCGGCGGCATCGGCCTGTTTGTCGCCGGCGGTCGGGCCAACAAGGATGCGGCCAGGCGAGCGGCGGAAAAACTCGTTGCCGTCGAGGAGCGCCTTGAAATGGACCGCGAGGCGACCGATGCCGAGCGCGCGGCGCGCGACCTGCCGGACGAAGCCGCACGGCAGGAGGCGATGCGATGGGCAAAGCGCTGATTCTGCTGCTCGGGTGCCTGTTGCCCAAGTGCCTGCTGTTTGGCGGCCTGCTGCTCGCCGGGTGCGCAACGCCGGTTTCGCCGGCGCGCCAGGTCTGGTGCGACCACAACCAGCCGCGCCGTGCGTCCGCCGCCGTCGTCGCCGCCATGACGCGGCCGGAGCTCGACGAAATCAATGCCTACAACGGCAAGGGCGCCAGATGGTGCGGGTGGAAGCCATGATACAGGAGCTTCTCGATGCGCTCGGCATCAAGGCGCCGGTGGTGGTCGCCGGCCTTTCCGGCGGGATTTTGCGAGCCTTGTCGCGCCACCGCTACAAGGTTCGCGAGATGGTGGCGTCGCCGATCTGCGGCGCGCTGGCGGCGGCCTACCTGACATTGCCGGTGGTGCATTACTTCCGCGCCACAGGCCTGGCGATTCCAACCAACGACGACACCACGACGCTGGCCGCGGCGTTCCTCATCGGCGTCTCGGCGATGTGGATCTCGGACATCGTCTTCGAAGTGGTGGTCAGGCGGTTCAAGCCGGAGAACAAGGAGTGGCCGGAGAAGGAGGAGTGATCGCGGCTGACTTGTTGCGCCCTCGTGCCGTTGCGCAGGGTGCGGAACCACGGGCGAAGCTGCGCGTTAGGCACGACCTTTGCGAGGATGCAGCATGCCAGCTCGCCCAATCGTCCCGACAGCCGCAGCGATCCTGATCGCCGCCACAAGCATGGCTCACGCCCGGCCGGATACGCGCGCCATGACATGCGAACAGACGCAGTTTCTGATCCAGAGCCGGCGCGCGGTGGTGCTGACCACCGGCCGCAACACCTATGACCGCTATGTCCGCCGGTTCGGCAATGAATGCGACTGGCCCGAAGTGCCTGTCGCCTCCTATGTCCGGACGCTTGACGGTCAATGCCGGGTCCACCGATGCGAGGAACCGGTGTTCGATTTCCCGGACTAGGAGCGCTGTTGCATGCAGAACCTTTGATCGCCGAGGGACGGCGAAGGATCGCTACAGAGCGCTTTTATTCTGAGCCGCAGCATTCTTCGGCTGATGTCACGGAATGGATCCTAGGGTCTGCGCCGCGTCGCTTCGCTCCTTGCTTGCCCTAGGATGACGAAGGCGTGGTGGGATTTGGCTAATCGCCAGCGCTGGAGATTGGCGGTTGCAGGCCAGGGGTTCCGCTCTAGAAGCCGAAGAACTGCCAGCCGATGAGATAGCCAAGCGCGACGACTGCCAGGGGAAACAAGGCTGGCGCCAGCCGGCTCAGGGCGGAGCTCCTTGCCGGCTCCCTTGGGGCGCTTCTTTCGGCGTTTCCGAGGTTCTTGGTCATTCCGCTATAGTAGCAATCGCTGATTAACGATTCCCCAACATGCCGCGCCGGCGCGATGGAGCCGGGCGGCTTGCTGCAGGCGGGAACCAATTGCCGCCAACCGGCTTTGGCAAAGAGGCGATGGTTCGCGCGGAGGAGTTCGACATGAAACCTTTCGCATTGCTGCCAATCACGCTGCTCGGCGCACTGGCGCTGGCGGCGCCGGTTGCCGCCCAGACGGTTAACCAGACACAAGACCAGGCGCCTGCCGGCCACTGCCAGGCCCAGCCGCAGAACGGCGAGCAGCAGCCGCCGCCCGTCAACAACGGTGACAACAACAACCTGACCGAGACGCTTGACCCCTGCAACGGCGTGCTGCTGCCGCCGCCGACCGGCGATCAGGGCATGGCCGCACCGCCGCCGGACCAAGGCAGGACACCGGTGCTCAAGCCCGGCGAGGTCCCGGCGCAGCCGCCGAAACCATAGATTGGGGGCATTTGCCGGTCTCGCGCCTGACGTGCCGGCGCCGGCAGGGATTTTTGCCGCAGAGCGGAACATTAGTTATCGCTAAATGTTCTTCTCGAAGCAGTCGATATCACCCCCCTCCGGTATCGCTGCTGGTCGGGCAATCCGATCGGCCCGCGCGCTTGGCGACCAAGAACGCGGGCCACTGCCAGCCAAGGCGACGATCAATTAGCCGCCACTCACGGAACAAGAAGGTTTCGTCACGCGTTGGCAATCAGGGCAGAGTCGTCCCGACCGAGGAAGGCAGAGCCCGCAAACCAGACAGGAGAAGACGATGAAAATCCACCTTGTTCCTGCCGCCGGGCTGGCTCTGCTGGCTGGTGTCGGCGTCGCCACCGCAGACCAGGTGATTATCACGCCCGACCAGCAGACGGTCGTCCGCGAATATGTGGAGAGGCACCCGCTGGCGTCGATCAGCCTCCTGGGCGTGGAACTCAACGTCGGTTCCACGTTGCCCGACACGGTTGAACTTCACGAGGTTCCCGACGTCGAATACAGATACGTTGTCGTCGACGATCGCACCGTGCTGGTCGATCCCGGCACCCGCAGGATCGTGCAGGTCATCGACTGACCTTCACCCGCCGCTCTCCCAGGAAGACGCGGGAAGAGCGGCGGCTCGCCGGCAGGCTGCCGGCTGTCGATCGTCTTCGTGGCGGGACGGAAGGAGCCATTTCCATGTTGCCGCATGTCGAATCACGCGATGTGGCCGCATCCGTCGACAAGCTGCTTGCCGAACGGGGCTCGGCCCTGTTGTCGATGAAGGCGTTGATTGCAGCCGTGCGTGAGCAAACCGGAACCGAGCGCTCGGACGCGGATCTGGCGGGGCTGATCACCAAGAAGGCGGCACTCCTCGGGGTCGCGGTCCTGTCCGATTTGGGCGGACCAGACCCGGGCCGACCCGACTCTGGCCGACCCGATCTGGGCCGAAGCCCCCAAGACGCCGGTCGAAAATTCAGCTAGAAGTTGTCGCTCACCGATTTGAGCCGAGGAGGCAACAGTGACTGATAACAGGCAGGAACGCATTCGCCGGCGGGCTCACGCGATCTGGGAGCAGGCCGGCCGGCCCGACGGCGCGCATCAGCAGCACTGGGACCAGGCCGCGGCCGAGATCGACGGTGGGGAGAGCCGGCCGAAAGCCAAGCTGGCCAAGAGCCCCGCAGCCGCCAAGGACACCAAGCCCAAGGACAACAAGCCAAAGGCTACCAAGCCGCGCAAAGGTTCAGCGAGCTAGTCTTCAAGCCTGGACCTGGACAAGGACAAGGCGCCCAACAAGGCGCAAACGCTTCGGCCGCGAAGCCATGTCGCGGCCGAAAGCGTGAACTCCCGAAATCGATCTCGGCTACATGCCGCAGTGCCTGTCGTTGACGGTCGGTGAAACCGTGCCGGGAGCCTTGTGCGTGGCATCAGGCATCGCGCCCTGCGGGCTTGGCGGGCAGTTCCGATCGGCATTGGAATTCGTGCCGTCGGGGCCCGCAATGATGCTACCGGTAATCCCGGTATCGACAGAATCCGGCTCGGCCAGGTTCGGATCGGTCGGGGCCGGGTCGATGACGACGCTTCTGCCGCTGCCGGGAGCCATGCCAGCCTCTGTGTCGGCTGGGTCGGCTGTGCTCTGGGCCATCGCAGAGGTGGCCAGACCAGCGGCGAGCACGGACGCCGCGAGTAACTTCGTAAGCATGTTTTGCCTCCATTTGTCTCCATTTTTTGGTCGTCGCCGCATCGCGACTACAGAAAAAACCGCTCGGGGGTGGTGAAGGTTCCCATAAAATTCCAGCCTGCGACGAACCGTCGTGATCGGAGGGGCCGTCGTGATCAGGAGGGGCTGTCGTGATCAGCAGGGCAATCTTGCCCGGGATGCCGGGAACCCAAAAGCGTGCCGGCCGCGAGCCGTTGACATGACTTGCCTATCGGGTTATTGAACAGGATTATACAGGTTTACTGAACAGGTATTCCATGGCGCGTCGCACGACCCTGTCGTCTCCCGGAACCGGCAAGCCGGAACGGATCGCCACCGTCCTCGAGCACGAGATCCGCTCCGGCGTGCTCGGCTTCGGCGACCGCCTGCAGAGCGAGAACGAGCTTGTCCAGCGCTTCTCCGTCAGCCGCAACACCATCCGCAAGGGGCTCGAGGAACTGTCGAGCCGCGGGCTGATCACCACCAAGGTCGGCATCGGCTCGTTCGTCACCTTCGACGGCATGCCGGTCGACGACGCCGTCGGCTGGTCGCGGGCGCTGGCCAATGCCGGCGCCAATGCCGAGACGCGCACGCTCCGGCTCGAAGTCATGCAGGATGCCGAGCTCGCTGCCACACTCGGCGTCGAAAGCCCGTTCTTCATCGCCGTCGACCGGGTGCGCTCAAACGCCGATGACGGCCACGCCATCTCGATCGAGCGCAGCCGTCTGCCGCTGTCGCCCGAACTGGAGGACGTGCCGCTGCGCGGCCTGCGCGAGGGTTCGCTGCACCAGACGCTGCGCGCGGCGGGGCTTGTCCCCGATCACGGCGAGGAGTGGGTCGATATCGAGATGCTGAGCGCCGAGGACGCGGCCATTCTCGATTGCGCGCCCGGCGCGCCGTTCCTGCGCACGCGGCGCCTGACGCGGGCCGCCGACGGCCGCGCCATCGAATATGTCACCAGCCTGCTCAATCCGGCGCATTTCGCGCTTCACCTGGAGTTCTGAGCATGGATACGCCGAGAATGGAGACGCCGAGCATGGAAACGGCCGCGGCGATCGACCGGGCGATGGGTGCGCTTGTCGGCGGGGCGCTGGGCGATGCGCTCGGCATGCCGACGCAGCTTTTGTCGCCGGCCCGCATTGCCGAGCTCTACGGTGCTGTCGAGGATTTCGTCGCGCCCGCCGCCGACCATCCGGTGTCGAAGGGCCTCGCCGCCGGCACCGTCACCGACGACACCGAACAGGCGCTGCTGCTCGGCCGCATCCTGGTTGCTTCAGGCGACGGCTTCGACCACACGCGCTGGGTCAAGGCGCTGCTCGACTGGGAGCGCGAGGTCAAGGCGCGCGGCAGCTACGATCTGCTCGGACCTTCGACCAAGCGCGCCATCGACGCCATCAATGACGGCGTGCCGGCCGAGGAGGCGGGGCGCAGCGGCGACACCAATGGCGCGGCGATGCGCATCGCGCCGGTCGGCATCATGATGCCGCCGGAGCCGCTCGGCGCGTTGGTCGCCAAGGTGGCGGAAACCTGCCGCGCCACGCACAACACCTCGATCGCCATTGCCGCGGCGGCTGCCGTTGCCGCCGCCGTCAGCTGTGGCGTTGCCGGCGGCGATTGGCGCGCCGCCTCGGATCGCGCGGTCGTGGCGGCCAGACAGGGCGCAGAACGCGGTCACTGGACCACCGGCGGCGATATCGCTGCGCGGATCGACTGGGCGAGGGGCCTGGTTCGCGGCAAGGCCGTCACCGACGGCATCCGGCTGATCGTCGACCTGGTCGGCACCGGCGTCGCCAGCCAGGAATCGGTTCCGGCGGCCTTCGCGGTGCTGGAAATCGCCGGCGGCGATGCCTGGCAGGCGGCCGTCATCAGCGCCAATCTCGGCGGCGACACCGACACGATCGGCGCCATCGCCGCCGGCATGGCAGGCGCCTGCGCCGGCTTTTGCCGATTGCCGCAGGAACACGTCGCCCGGCTCAAGGGCCTCGACATCGTGCAGGTGCGCGCGCTCGCCGCCGACCTGGTCGCGGCGCGGATGGCGAAAACCAGCGCGGGCAAGGATGCGGCGGCATGAGCGGAGCTCAGCCTGACATGAGCGGGCGTCTCGTCCATATCGGCAGCGCGGTGGTCGACCATGTCTACCGCATCGACGCCTTGCCGGCGCCCGGCACCGAAAAGACCGCATCGAGCTTTGCCCAGGTCGCCGGCGGCGGCTTCAACATGATGGTCGCGGCCAGCCGCACCGGCATGAAGGTCGTCTTCGGCGGCCAGCTCGGCAGTGGGCCGAATGGCGACTTCCTGCGCGCCGCCTTTGCCGCCGAAGGCATCGCAACGCTGACCCCGCCATCACCGGTGATGGACAGCGGCAATTGCGTCGCCATGATCAGCGGCGACGCCGAGCGCACCTTCGTGTCATGGCCTGGCGCCGAGAGTGTGCTCAGCCTCGGCATGATGGCGCCTGTCCGGGTTGCGCCTGATGATTGGGTGTTCGCCTCCGGCTACACGCTGAGCTATCCCGGCAGCCGCGACGCGCTGGCCGACTGGATCGAGGCGCTGCCGGCGGAGATTCCCCTTGTCTTCGATCCGACGCCTGTCGTCTCGGACATTCCGCGCGCCATTCTCGACCGGGTGCTGGCGCGCACAAGCTGGTTGAGCTGCAACACAACGGAAGCGGCCGAGATCGCCGGCCGCCGCGATGTCGAGGCCGTTGCTGCCCGGCTGCTGGCCAGCCACTGCCCGAGCGCCGACGGGGTCGTCATCCGCGCCGGGGCAAAAGGCTGCTTCGTGCGGCTGGCGGACGGCACCGCGCGGACCATGCCCGGATTCAACGTCACCGCCGTCGATACCAACGGCGCCGGCGACACCCATATCGGCGCCTTCGTCAGCGCGCTGTCGCGCGGCGTGCCGCCCTTCGCAGCGGCGGGCTACGCCAATGCGGCGGCAGCGCTCTCGGTCACCCGCCATGGCGGGTCGTCGGCGCCGACCGACCAGGAGATCCAGACTTTCCTCAGCCATGACGATCGATCCGTGCATGGCGGCAGGCAAGAGGCCCATTTCCGACTGCAAAAATGACTTAAACAAGCTCGCCAACCGGGCAAACAATGAGAGGAACGAACATGCGCATGCCCAAACTGACTGGTTTTCTCACGGCAACCGCCGTCTTCGCTTCCGCACTGGTCGTCAGCGCCGACGAGGTGCATGTGCTCAACTGGAAGGGCTACGGCGCCGACGAGCCCTGGGCCATCGCCGCCTTCGAGAAGGCGACCGGCAACAAGGTCGTCAACGACTTCTTCAACTCCGAACAGGAAATGCTGACCAAGCTGAGGACCAATCCCGGCCTCTACGACGTCGTCATGATCAACGCAGCCTTCAACGACCAGGCGATGGCGGAAAAACTGATCCAGCCGATCGATGCCTCGAAAATCCCCAACTATGCCGACATCAGCCGGGACAAGGCGGGTTCGCCGATGCTTGTCCGCGACGGCAAGGTCTATGGCGTGCCATGGGTGTGGGGGCTGACCGCGCTCGCCATCAACGAGAAAGCCTTCGAGACGCCGCCGACCAGCATCGCCGAGATGTGGAACGAGGCGCATAAGGGCCGCGTCACCATTCGCGACGATGCGGTCGAGGCGGTCCAGTTCGGCGCCATCGCCACCGGCCAGAACATCAACGACATCAAGGATATGGAGGCGGTCAAGGCGAAGCTGACCTCGCTGATGCCGCAGATCAAGACGTTCTGGAGCTCGGAAAACGACTGGAACCAGATGGTCGCCTCCAATCAGATCGACATCGGCACTTATTGGAGCGGCTCGGCCGACCGCGCCAAGACGCATTTCAAGCTGCCGGTGTCGCTGGTCATCCCCGGGGAAGGCGCCGTCGCCTGGCTCGACGCCTTTTCCATCCCGGTCGGCGCCAAGAATGTCGCCGGCGCCGAGGCCTTCATCAACTACATGATCGACCCGAAATTCTACGTCGAATGGGTCACCAAGGTCGGCGCGCCGGTCTCGGCCAACGCCAAGGCGGTCGCCGCCCTTCCCGAAGATGCCTTCAACCGCAAGGTGATGGGCGACCCCGATGTCGCCAAGCGCATCCAGTTCCAGGCGCCGATCAGCGACGCGCAGCGCGAGGCTTATCTGGCGCTGTGGCAGGAGCTCAAGGTCAACGTGAAGTAGCGCAAGCTTTTCGGGAGGAGCATATGGCAGGACAGGTCGCGACCGGTTCGAGGAGCGGATTGCGATCGGCTTTGCCGCTGCTTGTGCCGGCCTATCTCTGGCTGACGGTGGCGATCTTCTTGCCGCTGTCGGCCATGGTGTTCTTCTCCTTCATGACCGAACTGCCGCTGTCGGGAAAGGCGTGGTCGTTCACGCTGGACAATTATGCCACCTTCTTCTCGCAAGGCCTCTACCGGACGCTGCTGCTGGCCTCGCTCAGGCTCGGGCTCGAGGTGACGCTGTGGTGCGTCGTCATCGGCTATCCCGCGGCCTATGTGCTGGCCAAGGTGCTTAGGGGACGCAGCCGCGAGGCGATCTTCCTGCTCGTCATCCTGCCGTTCTGGTCGAACGGCCTGGTGCGCATCTTCTCCTGGGCGATGGTGCTGCGCGAAGGCGGCATTCTCGATACCGCGCTCAACGCCGTGCTGCCGTTCAAGATCAACATCGACCTGATGTATTCCTATCCGGCCGTCATCATCGGCCTGGTGCACTCCTACGTGCCCTACATGGTGCTGACCTGTTACCTGACGCTGCAGGCCATCGACGATTCGCTGATCGAGGCGGGGCGCTCGCTCGGCGCCTCGCGGCTGCAGATGCTGAAACGGGTGATCATTCCGCTGTCGATGCCAGGGCTGGTCGCGGGAGCGGCGCTGATCTTCGTTCCCGTCGTCGGCTCCTTCATGGAACCGCGTATCCTCGGTGGCCGCACAGGCACTTTCTATGGCACGGTCATCGAGGACCAGTTCGTCGCCGTGTTCAACTGGCCGCTGGGTGCGGCGCTGTCCTTCATCCTGCTGGCCGTCGTGCTGGTCATCCTGGCACTGGCGTCGCCGGTGCTGAAGAGGGCCGCGTGATGGCGACGACGCGTATCCTGGAATGGTGTGGGCGCCTCTACATCTGGCTGCTGCTCGCCTTTCTCTACCTCCCGATCATCATCATGGCGCTGATGTCGTTCAACGTCTCGCCCTTCTACCAGTTGCCGTTCGAATGGACGACCGAGTGGTACGCTTCGTTATGGCAGAACGATCAACTGATCTCGGCCACCTGGAACAGCATAGAGATCGCCATCATCAGCACCATCATCGCCACGGTGCTCGGCTCGGCGGCATCGCTGGCGCTCTATCGCCATGAATTTCGCGGCAAGAAAGTCCTGCAAGCGCTGCTGTTTCCACCGATCGCCATTCCGTGGCTGATCACCGGCACGGCGATGCTGATCTTCTTCTTCGGCGTCGGCATCGGCCGTGGCCTGTTCGCGATCCTGCTCGGCCATGTGGCGCTGGCGCTGCCCTATGTCATCGTCGTCGTCTCCGCGCGGCTGCAGACCTTTGCGCCGGAGCTGGAAGAAGCGGCGCGATCGCTCGGCGCCAACCAGTGGCAGGTGACTTCGCGCGTGACGCTGCCCTGGATCATGCCGGGCGTCATCGCCGGCGGGCTGTTCGCCTTTGCCGTGTCGTTCGACCAGTTCGTGGTCTCCTACTTCCTGTCGACGCCGGGCCAGACGACGCTGCCGGTCGAGATCTACGCCGCGATCCGCAAGGGCTTCACGCCGGAGATCAATGCCGTCTCGACGATCATCATCGTCGTCTCGATGGCGCTGATGCTGCTCACGGCACGGTTCTTCAAATTCGGCGGAGAGAAATAATGGCCGGCGTGCAGGTAGCGAATTTGTCGCGCAGTTTTGGCGCGCACAAGGCGCTGGACGATGTCTCGATCGATTTCGCCGACGGCGGTTTCTACGCGCTGCTCGGGCCGTCGGGCAGCGGCAAGACCACGCTCTTGCGCCAGATCGCCGGCTTCGATTTCCCCGACTCCGGCCGCATCGCGATCGGCGGCGAGAGCGTCGAGCGAGTGCCGGTCGAGAAGCGGCGCATCGGCATGGTGTTCCAGAACTATGCGCTGTTTCCCAATATGAGCGTCGCCGACAATGTTGGCTTCGGCCTGTCGGTGCGCGGGCAAGCCAAGCCAACGATAGCCAGCGAGGTGCAGCGCGCGCTCGACCTGGTGCAGCTCGGCAAGCTCGGCGGCCGCCGCCCGCACCAGCTGTCGGGCGGCCAGCGCCAGCGCGTCGCACTGGCCCGCGCCATCGTCACCAAGCCGCGCGTGCTTCTGCTCGACGAGCCGCTGGGCGCGCTCGACAAGGCGCTGCGCGTCGACATGCAGATCGAGCTGAAGCGCATCCAGCGCGAGATCGGCATCACCACCATCTTCGTCACCCACGACCAGGAAGAAGCGCTGACGATGAGCGACCGCATCGGCATCCTGCGTGACGGCAGGCTTGTGCAGGAGGGGCCACCAGAGGAGATCTACGACAGGCCAAAGAGCGAGTTCGCCGCCACCTTCCTCGGCGACGCCAACATTTTTCGCGGCGAGAGCATCGGCGCCGGCATCCGGCTGCCGGACGGCACGGCGATTGCCGCCGCGGCAGGCGCGACGCTTGCCGCCGGCGCCAAGGCCAGCTGCGCGGTGCGGCCCGAACGCATCCGCATCGCCACCGATTCAGGGACGTCCGATCCGAACGCCAATATGCTCCGCGGCCAGGTATCCAAGCGCATCTTCGCCGGCAACAACAGCACCTATTTCGTCGATCGCGACGGGCAAACGCTCAAGGTCATCGTGCAGAACACCGGCGTTGAAAGATTGGCGGAGGGGCAAAAAGTGGTGCTGCGCTGGTCGCCGGAGAGCACGGTGCTGATCGCTGCCGGCTAGTAAAAGCTGGCGATCCGTCCCACCTGTCCCGCTGTCTGTCGAGCAAAATGGGGCGCCGGAGCATGCCGATGACGCTTGAACTCAGTGCGGGCGACCAGTCGATGCTCGACGGCGAGCACGGCCGGGCCGTGGCCGCAGCGATGAAGATACTGGTCGCCTTTTCCAACGCAGTCGGCGCGCGCAAATTGTTGGACATTGCCGGGGCGCATATCGACGGCTGCCTCTATCACGGCCAGGCCAGCCTCGATTTCGTCGAAAGGCTGGTCGAGGGCGGCGGCCGCGTTCGGGTGCCGACGACACTCAATGTCGGTTCCTTCGACCTCATCCATCCCGGGCTGGTGAAGATGCCGCCGGCGCAAGAAGTGCCGGCGCGGCGGCTGATGAAGGCGCATCTAAAACTCGGCTGCCAGGCGACCTTCACCTGCGCGCCCTATCAGACGCGGTTCCGGCCGGGCTTTGGCGAGCAGATCGCCTGGGGCGAGTCCAACGCCATCGTCTTTGCCAATTCGGTGATCGGCGCGCGCACCAATCGCTATGGCGATTTCATCGATCTGTGCTGCGCGATGACCGGGCGCGCGCCGGCCTGGGGACTGCATCTCAGCGAAAACCGGCGCGGCCAGATCCTGTTCGAGCTGACAGGTTCTTTCGAGCCTGCCGATGCCCTGTTCGTCGGCGTCGGGCTGGTCATCGGGCAAGCGAGCGGCGACCGCATTCCGGTCATATCGGGCCTGCCGCAGCCGCGCGACGAGGACCAGCTGAAGGCGCTTGGCGCGGCGGCGGCAACGACGGGTGCGGTGGCGCTGTTTCATGCGGTCGGCATCACGCCGGAAGCAAGGACGCTCGACGAGGCATTTCGCGGCATGGCGCCGGAGGCGACGATCCGGATCTGTCGCGCCGACATCGACCAGGCGCTGGCAAAACTGTCGAGCGTCCCCGACGGAGCGCCGCTTGCGGCCGTATCGCTCGGCACGCCGCATTTTTCGCACGAGGAGTGGATGCGCCTTTTGCCGCTGCTGCGCGAGGTGGCGCCGGGCAGGGGCATCCCGATCTACGTCAACACCGGGCGCGCCACTTTCAAGAGATTGCAGGACGAGGGCGAACTGGACGATGCGCAAAAGTTCAACCTCATTCCGGTTACCGATACCTGCACTTATGTCACCTCGGTGCTCGAGCGTCTCGACGGCGTGGTGATGACCAATTCCGGCAAATGGGCGCATTATGCGCCGGGCAATATCGGCGTGACAGTGGCGTTCGGCGACCTGGAAGACTGCGTTCGCTCGGCCGCTGCCGGCCGCGTCGTGCGAGGCGCGCGATGAGCCAACAGGACAGTCGAGCGCAGAACAGAGTTGGCACGTTCCAGCTTGCCGGCGAGGCGCAGGGATCGGCGCTGGTGCTGTCGCATGCGCTCAGCTTCTGGGGCGGCGTCGATGCCGAAACGGGCGACATCATCGACCGTTCGCACCCGGGCGGCAACGTCGCCGGCAAGATCCTGGTGATGGCATCCGGGCGGGGGTCGTCGTCCTCGTCGTCGGTTCTGGCGGAGGCGATCCGCAGGGGCACGGCGCCGGCCGGCATCATCCTGCAGCGGCCCGATCCGATACTGGCCGTCGGCGCCATCGTCGCCGAGTTCCTCTACGAAATCAGCATGCCGCTGGTCGTCTGCGACATATCGGGCATTATCTCCGGCGACCGGATCGCGATCGGCCTCGGCGAGGGTGCGCAAGCGATGGTGAGCAAGCTCTAGCCGGCCATCAGTCCGTACGGCATCCAGCTCAAGGTTACCCTGCTCGCCGCAGCGCCGCAGACCGCACTTGATGGCGCGGCCTCTGACATCCCTGAGCTTCCGTTCAGATCTCCGGGATGCTCTCCCTGAAAATCACCTGCAGCCTCGGCTGGTGCAGTTCGTAAGGCAAGCCCCTGATCGCATGGGTCAAGGTGTTGAGTGCTTCGCGGGCCTCGACGCGCGGGTTCTGGTCGATCACTGCATCGAGCGTGCCGTCGAGCAAAAGCTCTTTGGTGCCGTCCGTCACCTCATGGCCGAGAAACACGGTCGACAGCGCGCGGCCTCGCTCCTTGAGCGCGCGGGCGATGCCGGTGTTGCCGGCGCCGACATTGTAGATCGCGGCCAGGTCCGGATGCCGGTCCAGCAGGGCGGAGGCCTCCGCATAGGCCTTTTCCCGGTCGTCGAGCATCTCGCGCATCTCGACGATCTGCAGATTGGGCGATTCTTCCGTCAGTATGTGGCGGAACCCCATCTCACGTTCCTCATGGCCGCGATAGGAGAGCGAACCGGCGAACAACGCGACCTTGCCCGGACGCTCGGCGCCCATGAAGCGGTTGAGCAGATAGCCGGCGAGCCGGCCGGCGGCGCGGTTGTCGATGCCGATATAGGCGACCCTCGGCACATGCAGGATGTCGGACGCGATGGTGACGACCTTGACGCCGCTGGCCGACAGTGAGCGGATCGCCTCGCGGACCGTCGGGTGATCGAGCGCGATGACGCCGACGCCCTGCGTCTGACCGCGCAATTCCTGCAGCAGGCGGGCCAGCCGGTCGGGATTGAAGCCTTCGATCGTGGCGACGCGAACATCGAGGTCTGCCCGCGATTGCGCCTGCGCCTCGATGTGCCGGTGCAGCATCTTGATGAACGAATTGGTGCCGGCGGGCAGGGCGAAGTCGAGCCGTATGACATCACCGGGCGGTGCGTGGCGCGGGGTCGGGCTGTTCGAATTTTCAGCGATGTAGCCCAGCCGCTGCGCCGTCTCCAGCACGACCTCGCGGGTGCGCGCCCTGACCCCGGCGCGGTTGTTGAGCACACGATCGACCGTCGCGGCTGAAACGCCGGCTTCCCGGGCTATGTCTGTCAGGGTGGACCGCACAGTCGATCACCTCACTGCTTGCGCGCTACCGCGCATCAAAATCGCGCGTTCAACGGTTCGAATGCCGAACGACCGCTTCATGCCATCCGCGATTCTGATGGGAAATGATGTATCCGGCCTTAGCCGATGCGCAAGCCGGCGCTACGCCAAATCGTCGAGCCGCGCCGAAACGGTCGGTGCTGCGCACGATGCCCTCAAATTCAGGCCCCTCAAATTCAAGCAGCGATTGCGGTGTGATGATCTCGGTCGACTGCATTTTTCCTCCATTTGCGATGTTGTGATTTGTTTTGATTATTTATGATGTTGACAGCCTTCCCCCGGTGCCGTCAATATCCATCATGAGGGCCGTGGAGGAACAAGGCCCCCGAGGGAGGAGTTCCAATGTCTGATATGATCCGCATGTCGCGGCGCCGTCTGCTGGCGTCCGGTGGAAAGGCGGCCGTGCTTGTTGCCGCCGCAGGTATCGCGCCGAAATTCATCCGCCCCAGCCGCGCCTATGCGGCCGATGCGCTGGCGCCGGGCATGATCGGCGGCCCGACCGGCTTCGACGGCTCGGAGCGCTATCAATATGGGCCTGACACGCCGGAAGGCCGCGCCATCGAGGCGGCCAAGGCGATGAAGGGGGCCGGCAAGGCCCCGGCCAAGATCGTGCTTGGCCTGTCCGACGGCTCGATCGGCCAACTGACGCAGCAATTTCCCGCCGGCGCGCCCTCGATCAAGGATCTGTGGGAGAAGGAAACCGGCATTCCGATCGAGATCGTCGGCGTGCCGAACGGCCAGGAATTCACCAAGACGATGCAGGACATCTCCACCAAGGGTGGGGCCTATGACATCTACGCGGTGGAATGGAACCGTCTCGGCGACCTCGCCGAAACCGGCGGCATCCTGAAGCTCGACGACTTCGTCGCCCAGTACAAGCCGGAATGGGACGACCCCGAGCGCGGCTATGTCGACGGCGCCAAGGGCGTTTCGCTGCTCAACCAGTATCGCGGCTCGACTTATGGCGTGTCGCTGGACGGCGATTTCCAGACCTGGGTCTATCGCACCGATCTGTTCGGCGACGCGGCCGAGAAGAAAGCCTTCTCCGACAAGCATGGCTACGAGCTGGCGCCGCCGAAGACCTGGAAGCAGCATGACGAGATCGCCGCCTTCTTCCAGCGGCCGGACAAGGGCCTGTTCGGATCGACCGATCTGCGCAACCAGGGCTGGGGCTACACCAACTGGTATCAGCGTTATGTCTCAATGGCTTCGCCCAATCAGTTCCTGTTCGACGACAGCGGCAAGCCGCTGATCAATTCGGAGCAAGGCGTCGCGGCGACCAACGAGTACATCGCCTCGCTGGCCCATCATTCGCCGGATGCGATCTCCTGGGGCTGGCCGGAGCAGTACGGCAATTTCGCCAAGGGCGGCGCCGCGATGACCTGCGCCTTCTCCAACCTGCCGAAATTCCTCGACAATGCCGGCAACAAGGATTCAGCTGTCACCGGCAAGATCGGTTCGATGCTGCCGCCCGGCCGCGAGATCGACGGCAAGCTGATCAGCCGCTCGGTGCTGTGGCTCAATCTGTCGGCCTCGGTCTCGTCGCAGGCCAAGAATCCGGAGGCCTGCTACCTGTTCCTGCAGTGGCTGGGTTCGAGCCGCATCTATGCCTGGATGGCCGCCAATCCGGGCGGCTATTTCGATCCGTTCAGGCTGTCGGATTTCTCCGACCCGCTGGTCCGCCAGACCTATCACGCCTACCACATGGATGTGGTGCGTGAGACGGTCGCCCGCACCGTCCCGACCATCAACTATCCCGGCGCGACCGCCTTCCATAACGCGCTGGACGAGAACCTTGTCGCCGCACTGACCAAGGCCAAGACCGCCGAGCAGGCGATGGCCGACACCGAGGCGGAATGGAAGAAGATCGCCCGCCGCACCGGCGAGGAGAGGCTTCTCGAAGCCATCAAGACCAACAAGGAGGCCTGGCCCACGGTTCTCGATCCGGTCAGCTGATCCCCCTCCCAGGATCCGAATGGAGGCGAGGAGTTTGCGCTTCGCCTCCGCAAACGATGGACCAGCAAAGCGGCAAGATGAAGCGTTCCGTTCCCTTCGAAATATTCCGCTATGCAGCGATCCTTGCGGCCATCGCAGTGACGCTGGTGCCGATCCTGTGGATGGTGTCGATGGCCTTCAAGCCGATCGCCGAATGGTCGGCGACCGGCGCCGAGCTGACCTGGTGGCCGAAGGACCCGACGCTCAGCAATTTCCGCTTCGTCTTCGGTGAATCGACCAACAACCTGATCGTCGCGCTCGATCGCACCGCCCTCAAGCCGATCCTGTCGTCGCTGCTGTCGGCCACCTTCGGAACGGCGATCGCCATGGCGGCGGGCACCGCGGCGGCCTACGGGCTGTCGCGCTTCGGCTCGGGCCAGAACCTGCCGCTGGCGCTGATCCAGCTCCGTCTGTTTCCGCCGATGGCGGTGATGACCCCGGTGATGATCATGTGGGCCTTCCTCAACTTCACCGACAGCTGGTGGGGGCTGTCGCTGATCTACGGCATCGTCACGCTGCCCTTTGCGTTCTGGCTGATGAAGACCTTCTTCGACGACATGCCGCGCGAAATCGAGGAGGCGGCGCTGGTCGAGGGCTGCTCGCGGCTGCGCGTCTTCACCCGCATCACGCTGCCGATGATGCGCGCGCCGCTGGCCAGTGCAGCGCTGTTCGTCTTCATCCTCAACTGGTCGGACTATCTGATCGCGCTGCTTCTGACGACGCGCGAATGGGTGACGGTCCCAGTCTACATGGCCTCGCTGTCCTCCTCGATGACCGGGCAGCTCTATGGCGCCAAGGCAGCTCTCGGCCTGATCGCCGCGGTGCCGCCTGTGATCATGGGTATCGCCATCCAGCGCCATCTGGTGCGCGGGCTGACCTTCGGGGCGCTCAAGCAATGAGCGCCGCGACTGCCGCAATTTCGGAGCAGGCCCCCATCCCGGGAGACAACAGCGACCCGGCCCAGGCAAAGCCGGCTTTGCGTGACGAAGGGGCAAAGCTCGGTTTCCGGCTGACCCTGCCGGCGCAGATCCTGGTGCTGTTCATCGCGGTCTTCCCGCTCTTGATGCAGCTCTATATCAGCCTGACCGACTGGTCGCCGCTGTCGGGCCTCGGCTGGTGGAGCGCCTGGTCGCTGTGGAACAATTTTGCCAACTACACCGACCTTGCCGCCGACGCTCGGTTCTGGAGCGCGTTGAAGCGCACGGCCATCGTCATGATCGTCTGCGTGCCGGCGGAATTCCTGCTCGGCCTGGCGCTCGCCACGCTGTTTGCCGACGAGTTTCCAGGCAAGCGGATCTTTTATTCGATCCTGCTGATGCCGATGATGGTGGTGCCGGCGGTGGCCGGCTACATGTTCTTCATGCTGTTCCAGTCGGGCGGCCCGGTCAACGACATCCTGTCGGCGCTATCAGGCTTTCCCGTCACCATCGCCTGGCTGTCGGACCCGACGCTGGCGCTCATCGCCGTCATGGTCGCCGATATCTGGCAGTGGACTCCGCTGATGTTCCTCATCCTGCTTGCCGGCCTGGTCGGCGTGCCCGAAGACCAGATCAAGGCGGCGACGCTGCTCGGCGCCAATCCCTGGCAGCTCTTCGTCACCATCGTGCTGCCGAAGATGAAGACGATCATCATCATCGCGCTGGCGATCCGAGTGATCGAGAACTTCAAGATCTTCGACACGCTCTACATCATGACCGGCGGCGGTCCCGGCGTCGCCACCGAAACCATCTCCGTCTATATCTACAAGCTCACCACCCAGGACCTGATCTGGGGCTATGTCGCGGCGATCGCGCTGGCCATCCTGATCGTGCTGTCCATCGCCGCGGTGTTTGCCATGAAGCGCATGGCCCGGGCACGCGAGGTGACGGCATGAGCGCCATCCACCTGCAGAACCTGGTCAAGAAGTTCGGCGACTTCACCGCGCTGAAGACGATGGATCTTGCCATCGCCGACGGCGAGTTCATGGCGCTGCTCGGGCCGTCGGGCTGCGGCAAGTCGACGACGATGAACATGATCGCCGGCATGGAAGAGCCGAGCAGCGGCAAAATCCTGTTCGGTGAGCGCGATATGGCCGGCGTGCCGATGGGCCGGCGTGGCGTCGGCTTCGTCTTCCAGAACTACGCGATCTTCACCCATATGAGCGTGCGGCAGAACCTCGCCTACGGCCCGAAAATGCGCGGCGCGCCAAAAGCCGAGATCGACCGCCGCGTCGGCGCGATTGCCGAGATGCTGCAGCTGACGCCGCTGCTCGACCGCAAAGCCGACCGGCTGTCGGTCAACATATTGCAGCGCGTGGCGATCGGCCGCTCGGCGATCATGGAGCCGGCGATCTTCCTGCTCGACGAGCCGCTGTCCAATGTCGATGCCGCCTTCCGGGCGGTGATGCGGACCGAGCTGAAGCAGCTACAGCGGCAGTTCCGACAGACCATGGTCTATGTCACCCACGACCAGCTCGAAGCGATGACCATGGCCGACCGCATCGCGGTGATGGACCACGGCGTGCTGCAGCAAGTCGGCACGCCGTTAGAGGTCTACAACAATCCGGCCAACGTTTTCGTCGCCGGCTTCATCGGTGCACCGGGCATGAACCTGCTGAGGGGCAGGCCGGCGGAAAGCGACCGGGGCCTGGTCATCGACCTCGGCCCGCTCGGTGTCACGCCGCCGCTGCCGGACAATCTCGCCGCGGCGGTGAGGGCCGCGCGCGGAGATGTGCTCTACGGCTTTCGGCCGGAGCAGGTGATTCTCTCAGACCGCGGCCTGTCGATGCCGATAACGTTTTTCGAGCGCATCGGCGCGCGCACCATTGTCCATCTCGGCCAAGGCGAGAGCGCGGTGAAGGCGGTGTTCGACAATGATGTCGGGCTGGCGATCGGGCAGACAGCGGTTGTCGCGCCGGCCGCGCAGTCGGTGCGCGTCTTCGACGCTGGCACTGGTCGCGCCATCAAGGCGGGAGGCTGAGATGCTCGTACAAATATCTCTACGTCGGCGCCGCCCCTCACCCTTACCCTCTCCCCGTATAGTGACGGGGAGAGGGAGGCGCCGGCGTTGGAGCTTCACCCTTCTCCCCGTCTCTATACGGGGAGAAGGTCCCGGCAGGCGGATGAGGGGCAGCGCCAACGCCGGTAGTCTGTCCGCAACCAGCGAAGCGGATTAAGACCATGGCCGATATCGTCTTCCGCAATGTGACGAAACGCTATGGCGACACGCTCGCCGTCGATGACGCCTCGTTCACTGTCAACGACAATGAGTTCTTCTGCTTCTTCGGCCCGCCGCTGTCCGGCAAATCCACAATACTGCGCTTGGTGCTCGGACTGGAAACCCCCGACACCGGCGAGATCCTAATCGGCGGCCGGCCGGTCAATACGGTGTCGCCAGCAGAGCGCAATGTCGCCATGGTGTTCCAGAACCTTGCGCTGTTTCCGCATATGAGCGCGCGCGACAATGTCCGCTTTCCCCTGGTCGAACGCCGGGTCGCCGAGGCCGATATCGTAAAACGTGTCGATGACGTCGCGGCCAAGCTGCATATCGGCCACATCCTGCACAAGCCGCCGGCGCAGCTTTCGGGCGGCGAGCGGCAGCGCGTGGCGATTGCCCGGGCGCTGGTGCGCGACCCCAATGCCTATCTGATGGACGATCCGATCTCGGCGCTCGACGCCAGGCTTCGCGAGGAGACGCGCGTCGAGCTGAAGCGCATCCAGCGCGAGCTTGGCAAGACGCTGATTTATGTCACGCACGACCAGGAAGAGGCGATGTCTGTCGCCGACCGCATCGCCATTCTGGAAAACGGCAGGATCAGGCAGACCGGCGCGCCGGCCGAGATCTATGATCGGCCGGCCAGCACCTATGTCGCGCGGCTGCTCGGTTCGCCGATGATGAACATCTTGAAGTCGGTGCGCTACGCGGAAGGCATGGAGGCGGCCGAAGGCACGATCCGCATCGCGGACAAGGCCGCGCCGGCCGATGCCGTCGAGATTGGGCTCAGGCCGGAAGACATCAAGGTCCGGCCCTGGCAGGATGGGGAAATATCGGATGATGGAATGTCGGTTGGGCGCGCGGGCCGCCCGGCGCGAGTGTTCGAGGTCGAGCCGCTCGGCGGCTACACCGTGGTGACCCTCGCTGCCGGGCAGGCGCGTCTGCGGGCACTGCTGCGCGGCCAGCCCGATATCAGGCCGGACGCGATGGTGGCGATATCCTGCGAGCCGGGCAGGGTGCATTATTTCGGGCAAAGCGGGGGAGCGCTGGCACGATGACAGCGGTTCTAAGGAACGAGCTTCGGGAGGATCAGATGGCAAGCGGAGTAATAGCGGGCAACGGCTTCGAGCCGGACGTTGAAGTCCGCACCAGGGAATACAGGATCGGCTGCGTTGGCGCCGGCATGATCATGGCCGAATGTCACCTTGCCGCCTACAAGGAAGCTGGTTTTCCGGTGGTGGCGATCGCCTCCAGGACCAAGGCCAGCGCCGAGAGGGTCGCCAGGCGCTGGGAGATCCCGACCGTCCACGACACGCCGGAACAATTGATCGAGGACAAAAACGTCGAGATCATCGACCTTGCGTTTCCGCCGGACCAGCAGCCGGAACTGATCCGCCATGCGCTGAAGCAGCAGCATATCAAGGCGATCCTGGCGCAAAAGCCGCTGGCGCTGTCGCTCGATGAAGCGGTCAAACTGCGCGACGAGGCGGCCGGGGCCGGCAAGATCCTCTCGGTCAACCAGAACATGCGCTACGACCAGTCGATGCGGGTGCTGAAGCAGATCATCGACAGCGGCGCGCTCGGCGACATCGTCTTCGCTCAGATCGACATGCACGCAATCCCGCACTGGCAGACATTTCTCGAGGACTATGACCGGCTGACGCTCGCCAATATGAGCGTCCACCATCTCGATGTGCTGCGTTTTCTGTTCGGCGATCCCGACGAGATCACCACGCTGACGCGCAAGGATCCGCGCACGCGTTTCGACCATTCCGACGGCATCACAGTTTCGACGCTGCGGTTTCCGTCCGGCGTGCTCGCTGTGTCGCTGGAGGATGTCTGGTCCGGCCCGCGCCAGGACGGCTACAAGGACGACCAGCATATCAACTGGCGCGTCGACGGCACCAAGGGCGTGGCCAAGGGCACGATAGGCTGGCCGACGGGTTCGGCCTCGACGCTGACCTATGCCTCGACCGAGACCACCGGCGGTGAATGGGTCACCCCTAGCTGGAGCACGATGTGGTTCCCGCACGCCTTCATCGGCGTGATGGAGCAACTCCAGCATGCGGTCAAGACGGGTGAGCGGCCGGCACTTTCCGTCGCCGACAACGTCAAGACCATGGCGCTGATCCAAGCCGGCTATCGCTCGATCGACGAGGGCCGCACGGTCAAGCTGTCCGAAATCTCGATAAACACAATCAACTGAGTCGATTACAGGGAGAACTTCTTATCATGATGCAGGCAGGTATCTTCACGGGCTATTTCCCGTACGGCCTCAAGGAAACCGCGCAGAAGATCCGCGCGCTCGATTTCAACACGGTGCAGCTCGACCTGCATTTCAGGGATATCGACCTGTCGGTCGGGCAGATCACCAAGGAAAAGGCCAGGACAGTTCGCGACACGTTTCGCGACCATAACCTGCCGGTGTGCTGCGTGTCGGGCTACACCAACATCATTCATCCGGACATGGGCGAGCGCGAGAGGCGCGTCGGCTATCTCAAGGAGATCATCCGCAATGCGCGCGAATTCGGCACGCCTTACGTGATCTCGGAGACCGGCACCTACAACACCGAATCCGACTGGGTGCACCATCCCAAGAACAAGACCGAGGAAGGTTTTGAGGAATGCCGCAAGGTCATCGCCGATCTTGCCCAGACCGCCTACGACCACGGCGCGGTCTTCCTGCTCGAAACCTATGTCAACAATGTCGTCGGCTCGGTCGAGGAGACGGTGAAGATGTTCGCGCAGGTCGATCATCCCGGCCTCGGCCTGTTGATGGATCCGACCAACTATTTCGAGACCCATAACATCGACAGGATGGACCAGATCCTGAACCAGGTATTCGACACCCTGACCGACAAGATCAAAATAGCCCACGCCAAGGACGTCAAGCGCTCGGGCGGCGACAAGTCGGAGAAGCACGCCGATATCGGCGACGAGGACGCGCTGGAAAGCCACACCTTCCGCGGCGTCGGCGAAATCGAGCTGCCGGCGCCCGGCCTCGGCTCGCTCAACTACGATCTCTATCTCAAGCGGCTGTCCGAAAAGCACCCGAACATCCCGGTCATCATTGAGCACCTTTCCGAGGACGACGTGCCGCGCGCCAAGCAATTCCTCGACGAGAAATTCCGCGCCAACGGACTGTGACGGCCACAACAAAGGGAGGAAGAGAATGTTGAAATTCGTATCGAAAATCGCGGCTGCGGCGACCGTGTTCGCCGGTGTTGCACTGGCTGCACCGGCGCTGGCGCAGGATGCTCAGAAGACGTTCTACCTGCTGTCGCATGGCGGCCCGTCGGACGCCTTCTGGATCGACTGGAATGCCGGCGCGACCAAGGCCTGCGACCAGCTCAAGGTGACCTGCAAGATCTCGTTCAGCGGCGGCGACATGGCGGCGCAGAAGGAGGCCTTCAACTCCGCACTTGCCGCCAAGCCGGACGGCATCGCCACCACCTCGGCGCAGCCCGGCCTCTGGACCGAGGAGGTCAAGGCAGCCAAGGCGGCCGGCATCCCGATCGTGTTCTTCAATACCGACGATCCGGCGACCGGCCGGCGGGCCTATGTCGGCGCCGACCTCAGGCAAGCCGGCGTCATCTGGGCGAAATATCTGGTCGACCACAAGATGGTGAAGCAGGGCGACAAGGTGTTCCTGCCGGTCGAGGTGCCGGGCGCCAGCTATCAGCAGCTCGAGACCGAAGGCATCGCCAGCGTCTTCGATCCGCTCGGCATCAAGTACGACGTGGTCGATTGCGGTACCGATCCGGCCGGCATCATCGCCAAGATGACCGACTACATGGTCGCCAACAATCCGCCGGCAATCATCGCGCTCGGCGATTCCGTGGCGGCCAGCGTCAAGCGGGTGTTCGACGGCGCCGGCGTGCCGGCTGGCAAGATCCCGGTCGTCGGCTGGGGCAATTCCCGGGAAACCGCCGAAGCCGTCAAGACCGGGTTCGTCAACGCGGCTGCCTGGCAGTTCCCGTCGGCGCAGGGCTTCATGCCGGTGGCGCTGCTCGGGCTTGCCGCCGCGGGCGAACCGATCGGCTACGATATCCACACTTTCAGCCTCTACGACGCATCGAGCGTCGAACCGATCCTGAAACTCTACGACAAGTGATTGAAACTGACGCCCGTTGCGCAGGCGGCGGGCGTCACCCCGAGATATGGTCCAAGCAGTCATGACTATTGCCGCAGAACAGGAAATGCCGCGCTCCAAACGCAGGTCGAGCCTGATCCGCTCGCCGCAATTCTCTTCGCTCGTCATCCTGATTGTCCTGCTGGCGGTGTTCGCGATCGCCGATGCGAACTTCCTGTCGCCGCTCAACATCTCCAACATGATGGCGTTCCTGCCCGAACTCGGCATCATAGCGCTCGGCATGACGCTGCTTCTGACGGCGGGCGAGTTCGATCTTTCGGTCGGCGCCGTGTTCGGTCTGGCGCCGGTCGTCGTTATGCTGCTGGTGCAGAACGGCGGGTTCGATATCGGCATCGCGCTGCTTGCCGGCCTGCTGCTCTGCATAGCGATCGGTGCGGTCAACGGGCTGATCGTCACCAAGATCGGCATCTCCTCGTTCCTGGTGACGCTGTCGATGCTGCTCGTCGTGCGAGGTGCTGCGCTCTACATCACGCAAGGCTTTCCGCTGAAATCCTGGGACCAGCCTGGCTTTTTCGTGACACTGCTGGCCGGCAGCTTCAATATCGGAACGTTCCGTTTCTATACCTCGCTGTGGTGGTTCATCGGCCTGTCGCTGCTGGCGATCTACGTGCTGCACTACGCCAAGCTCGGCAACTGGATCAGCGCCATCGGTTCGAACCGCAACGCTGCGGTGGCGCGCGGCGTGCCGGCCGATGCGGTCAAGGTCTGGCTGTTCATCCTGACCTCAGTGCTGGCGGGTCTGGCCGGCATGATCAGTGCGTTCCGCATCTCGGCCGCCTCGCCGGTAGCCGGTACCGGATACGAGCTTGAAGTGATCGCCATGGTGGTGGTCGGCGGCACGGCGCTGACCGGCGGGCGCGGCACCATCCTGGGCACCATCGTCGGCGCGCTGATGCTGCGCAGCATCCGCAACGGCATCGTGCTGATCGGCGTGCCCGGCCTCGCCTACAATATCTTCGTCGGCGTCATCATCCTTGCCATGCTCATCCTGCACGCTTTGCTGCAGAAGAACGCCGCCAGGAGCTGACCATGGAAGTGCTTCGGCTGCACAATCTGCAAAAATCCTTCGGCAGCGTCCGCGCGCTGAAGAGCGCCTCCTTCACCCTCAACGAGGGCGAGGTGGTGGCCTTGCTCGGCGACAACGGCGCCGGCAAATCCACGTTGATCAAGGCGATCTCCGGCGTCTTCCCCGTCGACCGCGGCGACATCTATGTGCGCGGCCTAAAAGTCTCGATCCGCTCGACGCGCGACGCCATGGATCTCGGCATCGAGACCATTCACCAGGACACGTCGCTGGCGCCGGACCTGAGCATCGCGCGCAACCTCTTTCTCGGTCGCGAGCCGGTCAATCTGAAATGGCTGGGCGTGTTCGCGCCGCTCGACCTCGCCAAGCTGCGTGATGCCGCCGCGGCACTTTTGAAGCGCGTCGGCATCTCGAAAAAACTCGACGCCGATGCGCTGGTCAGCACGCTGTCGGGCGGTGAACGCCAGTCGATCGCCATTTCGCGGGCCATGCAGTTTGCCGCCAAGGTCATCATCCTCGACGAGCCGACCAACAATCTCGGCGTCGAGGAAACACACGGCGTGCTGCGCTTCGTCAAGGAGGTGCGCGCCGCCGGCCATTCGGTTCTGCTGATCACCCACAACATCCATCACGTCTTCCAGGTCGCCGACCGCGTTATCGTCATGCGCCGCGGCGAGATCGTCGCCGAGCAGACAGTCGCTGATACCGACCTGCTGACGGTGGAGAGCATCATCACCGGCGCCGACATGTCGGCCCTGCTCAAGGAGACGAGGGCGAAGTGAAGGAACTGGCCGTCACATGGTAGAGCTTTACGGTAAGACGCTTTCGCGCCGGCAGGTCTCGGAACGGTCCGGCATGCTGTCGCAATTCGCCGGCGTGCGGCTGATGACGCTTGGCGATGGGGTGGAGCGCGGCATCCGCATGCTCGAATTCCGCACCGGCTCCGGCCTGCGCTTCACCGCGCTGGTCGACCGGGCGCTCGACATCGCCGATTGCGATTTCAAGGGCCAAGCAATCGGCTGGCATTCGCCGAGCGGCTTTCGCCATCCCGGCCTGCACGAATATGAAGGCGAGGAGGGGCTGGCCTGGGCGCGGTCGTTTTCCGGCCTGCTGCTGACCTGCGGCCTTGACCATATATTGTTCATGAACGAGGTACCCGCCGACAGCTACAACTATCCACCGAAGAAGACGGTGCGTCATTCGCTGCATGGCCGCGTCAGCACCATCCCGGCGCGATTGACCGGCTATGGCGAGACATGGGACGGCGACCGCTGCGTGCTGTGGGCCGAAGGCATCGTCCAGCAGTCGACGGTGTTCGGCGAGGATCTGCATCTGCTGCGGCGGATCGAGGCCGATGTCGGCGGCAACGAGATCCGGCTTTCGGACCGCGTCGTCAATCACGGCTTCAGCCGCACGCCGCATATGTACTTTTATCACATCAATGTCAGCCATCCGGTGCTCGACGAGGGCTCGCGCTACCTGGCGCCGATCCGCGACGTCGTCTGGGCGGGCCATGCCGGCGAGCGCTATGAAGCGCAGAAGGTCGGCTACCGCACGGCGCCGGCACCGCAACTGGGCTTCACGGAACAGGTCTGGCAGCACGAACTCGGCGCCGACGCCAACGGCGACGTGCCGGTGGCGGTGGTCAACGACCGTCTCGGCCTCGGTCTCGAAGTCGTCACGCGCAAGGACCAGTTGCCTTGCGCCTACGAGTGGCAGAATTTCCAGGCCGGGCATTATGCGCTCGGCATCGAGCCGTCAACGCATCATGTGCTCGGCAATCTGGCGGCGCGCGAGCGCGGCGAGATGATCTGGCTGGAGCATGGCGAAAGCCGTTCGTACGAAGCGGTGTTTCGGGTTCTCGACGGCGCCGGCGAGATCGCCGGCGCCGAGAGCCGGATCGCAGCGATTGCCAGGCAGCCGCGGGAGGATTATCCGCGGCCATCGGGTCATTTTCCTGTTCTCGGAGGCAGGTCGTGACAATGGCGAAGGCGATGCGAAACACCAGTTGGAAGGCTGGCCTCGGCCGGAGTGGAGAGGGCTCGCGGCCGTTCGGAAATTGGAGGTCACAATGGCTGGCAAGGTGAAGCGCGATTACAGCCTGGTCGGCGAAGGCACGCGGATTGCGATCGAGACCGGGCTAGCCTCGGCGGAGTGGTACCATACCGATGTGCCGCGCAAGACGATGAAGGAGCTGATGCAACGCTCCGACAGTCCGGCAATCCGCGACACGGCCATCTGGCTGGGCGCCATCCTGGTCTCCGCCGCCGGCGGCGTTTACTTCTGGGGCACCTGGTGGTGCGTGCCGTTCTTCTTCGTCTATGGCGTGCTCTATGCCTCGGCCAGCGATTCGCGCTGGCACGAATGCGGCCACGGCACGGCTTTCCGCACGCGCTGGATGAATGATGTCGTCTACCAGATTGCCAGCTTCATGCTGATGCGCAACCCGGTGACCTGGCGCTGGAGCCATGCCCGCCACCACACCGACACCATCATCGTCGGGCGCGACGCCGAGATCGCCGTGATGCGCCCGCCGGACCTGCTGCGCACCGCACTCGCCTTCACTGGTATCCTCGACTTTCGCTATTCGCTTCCGGCACTGGCACGCCAGGCGTTCGGCAAGCTGACGCCGGAGGAGAAAAGCTACGTGCCCGAGATGGAACAGCACAAGGTCGTCATCGCCGCGCGCTGGCATGTCGCCATCTACATCGCCACAATCGCGCTCGCGCTTTTCATGCAGTCGTGGATACCGCTGGTGCTGATCGGCGGGCCGCGCCTCTACGGCACCTGGCATATGGTGCTGACCGGCCTGCTGCAGCACATCGGCCTGGCCGACAATGTCGTCGATCACCGGCTCAACTCCAGGACCGTGTATATGAACCCGATCAGCCGGTTCATCTACTGGAACATGAACTACCACGTCGAGCATCACATGTTCCCGATGGTGCCCTATCACGCGCTGCCCAGGCTGCACGAATTGATCAGACACGATCTGCCGGAGCCGAACCCGTCGATGTGGCATGCCTATCGCGAGGTTTGGCCGGTCCTGCTCAGGCAGCTCAAATACGAGGACTATTTCCTCAAGCGCGAGCTGCCGCCGACGGCACGGCCCTATCGTGGCGAGTTCCACGAAGTGAACATGTCGGCAGCGGCGGAATAGCACTGCGCAGCACAGCAAGTCGAAATTTCGGGAGCAAATAGAGATGGCCGATTGGGTCGAGGCGTGCCCTGTGGACGATGTCGACGAAGAGGATGTCATCCGCTTCGATCATGCCGGCCGCAGCTTTGCGATCTACCGTTCGCCGGATGACGAATTCTTCGCCACCGACGGCTTTTGCACACATGAAAAGGCGCATCTGGCCGATGGGCTTGTCATGGACGACATCATCGAATGCCCCAAGCACAATGGCCGCTTCAACTACAAGACCGGCCAGGCCAAGGGCGCGCCGGTCTGCGTCAATCTGCAGACCTATCCGGTGAAGGTCGAAGCTGGCAAGGTGATGGTCCAGATCGCCTGACCGGCCTTCCATTCACGTAACATAGGGGACCAGAATCGATGAGCCGGAAAAGACCGACGGTGGCAGACCTGCGCGCCATGAAGGGCAAGCGGCAATTGACCATGCTGCGGGTGTTGACGATGGACGAGGCCGAGGCCGCCGAACGAGCCGGGGTCGACATAGTCTCGGTGCCGCCGGAACTGGTGCTCGATCCGCAATACCGCGATGCCGCACCCAGCCTGTTCACCATGCCGGGCGACAATTTCTACGAGATCGGCACAGCCGACGATTTCGTCCGCTGGGCGTTCCGACTCTACAAGGCGAGCGCCGACGCGGTCTATTGCAGCGCCGGCTTTGCCACTGTCAAACGGCTGGCCGATGACAATATCCCGGTGATCGGCCATGTCGGCCTGATTCCGTCGCGCGCCACCTGGACCGGCGGCTTCAAGGCTGTCGGCAAGACCGCCGACAGCGCCATGCAGATTTTCGAGGCAGTCAAGCAATACGAAGCGGCCGGCGCGATCGGGGCCGAGATCGAAGTGGTGCCGGTCGAGGTGGCCAAGGCGATTTCGGAGCGAACCTCGCTGATCATGCTGTCGATGGGGGCCGGCACCGGCTGCGACGCGCAATATCTGTTCGCCGACGACATCCTTGGCCAGAACCGTGGCCACATGCCGCGCCATTCCAAGGTCTATCGCAATTTTGCCGCCGAATATGACCGCCTGCAGGCGGAACGCATCGCTGCCTTTTCCGAATATGTCGCCGACGTCAACAGCCTGGCCTATCCCGAAGACAAGCATGTGGTGCATATGGACCCGGCTCAGCTCGGTCAGTTCATGGAGAAGATCGACGCCGGATGAGATGCTCCGGCCAGGACCTGCTGTGACCTTCTCCCACAACAAGGGGAGAAGGAAAGGGCGCTGCTCGCTACACCGGCCGATATACCTTCTCTGCCGTGACTGGTCGCGAAACGACACGAAAGTTAGTTGGGCCATGTCTGGACGTCGTCGCCCAAATGCTGTTCAAACCGGTGCGTCATCGATTTGCCGGACAATCGCCTGGTCCCAGTGGCGCGGGAAACCTTTCGTACAGTTCTGCGCATGACCGCCATTCCCGAAAACAAAGCCTTGCCCGAAACCGCGACGGCGGCGCGGCAGGCGCGGCGCGTGGCGCTGATCGTCGCCGTCGCCTTCTTCATGCAGCTTCTGGATTCGACGATCATCTCGACATCGCTGCCGCAGATGGGAGAATCCTTCGGCGTGCCGGCAGTGGCGATGAGCATCGGCATCACCGTCTACATGCTGACCATGGCGGTGTTCGTGCCGCTGTCCGGCTGGCTCGCCGACCGCTTCGGCGCGCGCAACATCTTCCTCGTGGCGATCGCCCTGTTCACGCTGGCCTCGATCGCCTGCGGCATCTCGCAGAACCTGACCCAGTTCGTCGCCGCGCGTGCCGTGCAGGGCCTGGGCAGTGCGCTGATGACACCGGTCGGCCGCATCCTGGTGCTGCGCAACGCCTCGAAGTCCGAGCTTCTCAACGCCACCGCGCTGATCACATGGCCGGTGCTGTTTGCGCCGGTGATCGGGCCGGTGCTTGGCGGATTCATCACCACCTATCTTTCCTGGCACTGGAATTTCTTCATCAACATTCCGCTCGGCGCGGCCGGCCTGGCGCTGGTCGCCCGCTTCATTCCCGGCGACCGCGCTTCCGAAACCAGGCCGCTCGACTGGCCGGGCTTCCTTGTGACCTCGGCCGCGCTCGCCTCAATGCTCTACGGCCTCGAACGCATCGCCCATCCGCAAGACGGCGCCTTGCCGACCGTGGCGCTGCTTGGCGCCGGCGTCCTGATCGGCTGGCTGGCCGTGCGGCACCTGGCGCGCGCCAAAAATCCGCTGCTCGACCTTGCGGCATTCAAGGTGCAGACTTTCGCCATATCGACGCTGTCGGCTGGCACCATTTTCCGGGTCTCCATCAACGCCACGCCGTTCCTGCTGCCGCTGCTGTTCCAGGTCGGGTTCGGCCTGAGACCCGTCGATGCCGGCATGCTGATCCTGGCTTATTTCCTCGGCAATCTCGGCATGAAGACGGTGACGACGCCGACGCTGAAGCGCTTCGGTTTCCGTTCGGTGCTGGTCGTCAACGGTGTGATCGCATCGCTGTCGATCATGGCCTGCGCGGCGATATCGCCGCAGACACCGCAAGTGCTGGTGGTGGCGCTGATGCTGATTGCCGGACTGACGCGGTCGATGCAGTTCACCGCGCTCAACACGCTGGCCTTCGCCGATATCGCTTCGGCGCAGCGCAGCTCGGCGGCGACGCTGTCCAGCATGCTGCAGCAGGTGGCGATGCTGTTCGGCGTGGCGGTCGCCGCGGCGCTGCTCAACCTGTCGCAGATCGCCAGGGCCGGGGCGGCGCCCGACCTCGTCGACTTCCGCCTCGCCTTCCTGGCGATCGGCGCCATCGGGCTCGCGGCTTCGTTCCGCTTCCTGGCGCTGCCGCGGGCCGCCGGCGCCGAGGTTTCGGGCCATCGGGCGTGACCTTCTCCCCTTGTGGGGCCCGAAGGGCGGGCGAGGCCCGTGACTCGCCCCGGGNGGTGGATCGGCGCGTAGCGCCGAGACGGATGAGGGGTGCTGGAAGAAACGCGGCGCGCAAAATTGAGGAATTTTAGGTGCTTACGTCTTGGAGGCAGCGATCCTTCCAGCACCCTCATCCGACCTCGCTTCGCGAGGTACCTTCTCCCACAAGGGGAGAAGGAGAGGTCAGCGCGTCACACCGGCCGATACACACGCTCCGCTGTGTTCCAAAAGATATCCGCCTCTGCGGGGGCACCATGCTTGGCTGCCGCCTCCCGGTGCGCCTTGATCAGTTCGGCGTGGCTGGTCCACAGCTTTTCGATCGGGAAGTTGGAGCCGAACATCAGACGGTCGCTGCCGAGGATGTCGATTGCGTTGTCGACGATGTAGGCGATCAGCGCCGGGTCGTTGCGGTGGACGAAGGTGCCGAGGCCGGACAGCTTGGCGTAGAGGTTTGGCGCTGCTGAAAGCGTGCGCAGGCCGGCCTTCCAGGCTTGCGTGGTTTCCTCCGACATGTCGGTCAGCATGCCGGCATGGGTGAGGATGAAATTGGTCTCGGGATTTTCGCCGACAAGCGTCAGCCCGTCCTTCATCTGGGCCGGGAAAAGCTGCAGGTCGAAGGACAGACCATAATCCTTCAGCCGCGCCACATTGGCCCGCACCTTCGGGTCGACGACCTGATCGGCGGACGCGGCAAAACGGAAGGCCGGCGTTTCGTGCCAGTGGAGTTGCATGCGCACGCCGCGCAGCAGGGGGTATTTGATCAGTCGGTCGACCTGATGGCGCACGTCGTCCACCGTCATGTCGGCATAGCCGACGATGGCGTGCGGCCAGCCGGTTTCGTTAGCCGTCGTCTGCAGGAAGGCGACTTCTTTCTCGAAATCCTCCTTGGCCCAGTTGGTCTGGACATAGACCGCCTTCTCGACATCAGAGCCTTGCTGGTCGGCGAGGAATTCCTCGATCGGGTAGTCGCGTCGGATCGGCTCGTAGGGACCGAAGATGCGCGGCACCATCGGCCCGCGCAGCCAGGGCTGATACTCCTGGCGCCAGATGTGGAAATGCGCGTCGATCGCCTTTTTCATCATGAAACCCTTTTCCAGATTGCTGCGGCCGCCGGAGCGGGGCGGGCGAGCGACAGGATGAAATCGCTGAGAGCGGCGATCGATGAGCCGTCGACCAGATCGTCCAGCACCGGCAGGATGGCGCGAAGTGCTGCCGTCGCCGGCTGAAAACGCGGATCGCCGGCCAGCGGCGTCGCCAGCGACAGCCGGAAGGCGCGGGCGCTCAGCCGGTGCATCGCCATTTCAAGCTCGGCATGGTCGCCGCGCTCCAGGGCATCCGACAGGATGACCACCGCCGCGCCGCGTGTAAGTGAGGAAAAGCGCGGCACCGACAGGAAGGCGAGCAGCGTCGGTCCCATGCGGGTGCCGCCATCCCAGTCGTCGACCAGTGCTGCCACGCGGGCGAGCGCTTGGTCGCGGTCGCGAATGCGCAGCGCCGTGGTGATGCGGGTCAGCCGCGTGCCGAAGGTGAAAATTTCAGCCCGGTCCGCGCCTTGCACCGCCGCATGCGCCAGCTTGAGATAGTCCGATGTGTAGAGCTTCATCGAGCCGGACACGTCGATCAGCAGCAAAAGCTTGCGCGGCACGGTCTGCCGGCGGCGCAGCAGCGGCGACGGTATATCGCCGTCGGCACTGACGATTTCGCGCAGCGAGCGGCGCAGATCGAGCTTGCCGCGCGCGTGCGTGCGCACGGTGCGGAAGGAGCGACGGGCGGGCAAAGCGGTAGCAAGTTTGCGGCGGAAGGCGGCAAGGCCGTCGCCGTCACGCTGGAAGTCGCGGGCGCTCAACTGTTCGGCGCCGGACGATAGCGCGCCGCCTTCCTCCTGGCGCGCCACCTCGTTCTCCTCGTCGCTGGCGCCGCCGTCGTCCTTGATGCGGGTTTCCTCGTTGGCCTCGCCTTCGATGACGGCCGCGGTGTTGCCGTAGAAATAGCTCCGGAAATGCGCCTCGAATTCGTCGCGGCGGTCGGGCGGCGGCGCCAGCGTGGCAAGGGCGGCCTCGTGGATGTCGGCCATCGAGCGGGGCCCGAGCAGCGTCACCGCCTGCATGAAGCCTGACACCTGCTCGGGTGCAATCGGAAAGCCGTAGCGGCGCAGCAGCCGGCCAAAGCCGAGCAAGGGTGCAGCCGCCCGGGGTAGGGCCGCGGGGCTCACGCCAATGCCTCCTCGACGATCCGGCCAAGCTCGGGCGCGATGTAGGACAGGTCCTCCTCATCCTTGATCAGCACGCCGATGGCGCGGCGGAACGCTTCCGGCCACGGGCTGCCGCCTTTCTCGAGGATGGTCGCGGCGTTGGCCCATTCGACCGCTTCGGCGATGCCCGGCGGCTTGGCCAGCGGGCGGGCGCGGATGTCGCGCACGGCGGTAGCCACGGCGCGCGCCGTGGCGTTGGCGACGTCGCTGGCGCGCAGCATGATGATTTCGGCCTCGCGCTCCGCGTCGGGATAGGTGATCCAGTGGTAGACGCAGCGGCGTCGCAGCGCCTCCGCCAGTTCGCGGGTGCGGTTCGAGGTCAGGACGACGATCGGCTGCGATTTGGCGTGTATAGTGCCGCGCTCGGGAATGCTGATCTGGAAATCGGAAAGGAATTCCAGCAGCAGCGCTTCGAACTCATGATCGGAACGGTCGATCTCGTCGACCAGCAGCACGCGCTTTTCCGGCGCCTTCAGCACCTGCAGCAGCGGCCGCGCGATCAAAAAACGGTCGTCATAGATGTCGACCTCATGCTCGCCGGCGTGGCGGATGGCGAGCAACTGGCGCTGGTAGTTCCATTCGTAGAGCGCGTGTGCTGCGTCGATGCCTTCATAACATTGCAGCCGCACCAGGTCGCGCCCGAGCAACTCGGCTATCGCCTTGGCCGCCTCGGTCTTGCCGACGCCGGGCGCGCCTTCGAGCAGCAGCGGCTTGCCCAGCCGGATCGCCAGGAAAATGGCGGTGGCCAGGCTTTCATCGGCCAGATAGCGCGAGGCGGCGAGGCGCGATGCCACCGCCTCCGGCGAGATCACGACAGTGTCGGCGCTTCCAGTCCGGGCGCTTCTTTTGGGCATTTCCAGCACTCAGTTCGAGGCTTGCGCCTTCAGCGCCCGCAGGATGCGTTCCGGCGTGATCGGCAGCGTGTCGATGCGCACGCCGACGGCGTCGAAGACCGCGTTGGCGACCGCCGGGATTTGCGGGTTGGCGCACATTTCGCCCGGCCCCTTGGCGCCAAAGGGTCCGTCGGCCGAAGGCCTCTCCAGCACGATGATCTCGGTTTGCGCTAGATCGCCTGGTCCCGGCATCAGATACTGGTTGAAGTCGGTGCCGCCATGATCGCGGTCGGGGTAATATGGTTCCGTCGTCTCGTAGAGCGCGTGGCTGATGCCCATCCACGAGCCGCCGACGAGCTGCTGCTCGACCATTTTCGGGTTCAGCGCGCGGCCGATCTCAAAGACGTTCTTGACCGTCAGCACGGTGACCTCGCCGGTTTCGTCGTCGACCTCGACTTCGACCACCGTGCAGGCATGCGCGTAGCAGGTCGACGGTTTCATCGCGCCGGTTTCTTTCTCGGGATATGAGCGCGGGATCAAGAACATGCCGCGGCCGGAAATCGAGCGGCCGCGCTTGAAATGCGCCGACAGCGCGACATCGAAGATCGAGATCGATCTTTGCGGCGCGCCCTTGACCAGGATGTTGCCCTGGCCGTCGGTCTCGAGGTCCGAGGCGTTCACTTCCAGCTCCTCGGCCGCCACTTCCAGCATGACCTGGCGGGCTTCCCTGGCCGCCTGGATGACGGCGTTGCCGGCGCGGTGGGTGCCACGCGAGGCGAAGGTGCCCATGCAGTGCGGGCCGGTGTCGGTGTCGGCGGTGTCGACGACGACGCGGTCGGTTGGCACGCCGATCGTCTCGGCACAGATCTGCGCCATGATCTGCTTCATCCCCTGGCCGAGATCGACGCTCGACAGCGTCACCATGAAATTGCCGGTCGGCGTCGAATGGACCAGCGCCTGAGTCGGGTCGCCGCCGAGATTCATGCCGGTCGGATAGTTGATCGCGGCGACGCCGCGCCCGCGCCTGATCGCCATTTCAAGCTCCCTTCGCGTAGGACGACATCGCCATGAATTTGTCCGCCACCGGCCAGTTGGCGGCGCGCGAGGCTTCCTGCATGCACTCGATCAGAGCCGCGCACTCGGTCGGCTGGCGGTGCGCCTTCATGTCGCCGTCGCGGTAGGCGTTGATGAAGCGGAATTCTAGCGGGTCCATGCCGATCAGCCGGGCGAGCTTGTCCATCTGCACCTCAAGCGCGAAATCGCCGATGGTGACGCCGAAGCCGCGCATGGCGGAGGAGGGAGTGCGGTTGGTGTAGACGCAGTAGGTGTCGATCCAGACATTCGGGATGGTGTAAGGGCCGGGATAGTGGCCGGCGCCCTTTTGCGCGCCATAGGGCGAATGGCGCGAATAGGCCCCGGCATCGGTGTAGCCGGTGACTTTTCTGGCGACGATGCGGCCATCCTTCATGACGCCGTCCTTGATGACGACCTTTTCGGCGGCGCGCGGCGAGGAAATCTGCATCTCCTCCTCGCGGCTGTAGATGAAGGAGACCGGCCGCCCGGTCAGCTTGGCGCCGAGGATGGCGATCGGCTCGACGATGACGTCGACCTTGCCGCCAAAGCCGCCGCCGACGGTGCCGCCGACGAAATGCAGTCTGTTGCCGGGCATCTGCAGGATGATCGAGGCGTTGTCGAGGGTGAAGAACATCGCCTGCGTATTGGTGTAGCAGGTGAAGCGGTCGTCGCCCTCCGGCGCGACGATGCAGCCGGTCGTCTCGGTCGGCGCGTGTTCGATCGGCGAGGATTGGTAGGTCTGCTCGAGCACGTGGTCGGCGCCGGCGAAACCGGCCTCGACATCGCCGAAGCGCACCTTGCGGCATTCGCCGCTGTCGTAGAGATAGTGATTCCGGCCGTGATATTCGTTGACGACAGGCGCGCCGGGCTTCAGCGCTTCCTCCATGTCGAAGACGGCCGGCAGCACCTCGTAATCGACCTTGACCTTGGCCGCCGCTTCCTGGGCGGCACGTTCGGTCTCGGCCAGCACCGCCACCACCGCCTCGCCCTTCCAGCGCACCTTGCCGTCGGCCAGCACCGTCTCGTCCTCCGGCCCGATCTGGATTAGTATCAGGATGGTGTAGACATTGTGCGGCACGTCCTTGGCGGTCAGGATTTTCACCACGCCCGGATGCTTTTCCGCCTCTGAAGTGTCGACGCTGCGGATGCGGGCGTGATGATGCGGGCTGCGCACCATCTTCAGATGCAGCATGCCTGGAAAATTGCGGTCGGCGAAATAGGCGGTCCTGCCGGTGACATGACCGGGCGAATCGGAGCGCGGCCGTGGCTGGCCGATCTCGTGCAGGTCGTCCGTGCGCTGGTCGGCGAAATAGCTCTTGCGGAGTTCCATTTTTTCGACTCCCCTCAAGCTGCGTTCTGCGAATTGGACCGCGCGGCGGTCAGCACCGCCTGGATGATCGGCTCGTAGCCGGTGCAGCGGCAGATATTGCCCGACAGCGCCTCGACCACCTCGTCGCGGCTGGGGTCCGGCGTGTGATCGAGCAGCACCTTGGCGGCCATGAGCATGCCCGGCGTGCAGAAGCCGCATTGGGTGGCGAAAGCGTCGAGGAAGGCGCGCTGCAAAGGATGCAGCACGCCGCCTTGCGAAAGCCCCGATGTCGTGGTGATCGCCGCACCGTTGCAGGTTTCGGCCAGCGTCAGGCAGGACAGCCGCAATTCGCCGTCGATGATGACCGAACAGGCGCCGCATGTGCCCTGATGGCAGCCGCCCTTCGGCGAGGTGTCGCCGATCTTGTCGCGCAGCGCATTGAGCAGCGTCGTGCCGCTGTCGATGAATTCGGCCTTCTCCGCGCCGTTGAGCGTGAACTGAACCGGGATCTTTGCCATCTTTTACTCCTTGCGCCGCAGCCAGGCGGAGATGTGCGCCATCGGCTTTCAGGCGAGCAAAAGCCGGCCGAGATGGACCGGCAGGACTTCGTTGCGATACCAGGCACTGGCGATCGGATCGGTAATCGGCGAGGTGCCGTCGTTCGCAACTGCCAGCGCCGGCGCGATGCCGTCGCTGGTGAGTATTCTGCCGAGCAGCGCCTTCTCCGCCGCCTTGGCGCGCATCGGCCGGTCGGCCATGCAGCCAAGCGCGATGTGCGCCGATGACACGGTTCCGTCCGGCGCTCGTTCCAGCACGGCGGCGATGCTCAGCACAGAGACGCCCTTCGGCTTGACCCGCGATACTTTCAGGAAGCGAAAGCCGCCTTCCATTGGCAAGCTGAAGCTGACCGAAGTGACGATGGCGTGATTGTCTTCGCGTTTTGCCAGGAAGGTTTCGATCGGCACCTCGCCGTCATCGGTGCCGACGGTTGCGCCCAATGCCAGCAGCGCGACGGTTAAATCGCCATAGGGCGCCGGGGCGAAGAGATTGCCGCCGACGGTCGCCATGTTACGGATCGCCGGGCCGCCGACGGCGCGCGCGGCGCGGGCAAGGGAAGACAGATCCCGGTGACGGGCGATCGCCGCCATGGTCACCGAAGCGCCGATGCGGACCTCCCTGCCGGAAACAGTGATGGCCGACAGCGCCGGTTCGGTCGACCTGATGAGGCCGGAGACCGAAACGTCGCCTTCATTGGCGGCGCGCACGACCAGCGTGCCGCCGCCGAGATAGCGGGTGCCGGCGGCTTTCAGCGCCGCGTTGGCGTCCTTGACCGTCGAGAAAGTCTGCAGTGCAAGCGCCATGGAACGCTCCTTTTTGTGAGCCCCATTCAGCTCAACCCTGGCCGGCGAAATGGGTCTTCAGGGCGTTAAAGCCGCCCTGGAAGACATTGGCGCCCATGCCCTCGGCCAGCTTGTCGGCTTCCTCTGGAGCCGCGTCGAAGCTGGCGGTCCATTCGGCATAGGTGCGGTCGCCATCGGTCACCCGGCGCAGCTGCAGCGTCGCCTGGTGGTTGGTCAGCGGCTGCGGCGTCTCCAGGATGGAGTAGCTGACGAGGAAATTATCGTCGGAGAAGTCGAGCAGCTTCTCGCGGATGCGGGCGCCGCTGGCGAGCTGAAAGTTGCGCACGCAGCCGATCGCTCCGGCGTCCTTGCCGTCCTCGATATGGCTTTCGACCATGCGCGGGTGCCAGCTCGGCAGCCCGTTGAAATCGCGTATGCGCGCCCAGACCTTTTCGACCGGTGCGTCGATGACGCTGGAGACGGTGACTTTCGCCATATGATGCTTCCCTTGCAGATATCTGTGTCGCGAGGGTAGGGCGGCGAGCCCGGCAGCACTTATCAATGCGTCTTGAACGCCTATCAATAAGTCTGAAAAAAACCGGCAATCTGAAAAAAACGGCGGCCTGAAAAAACGGGCAGTCTGAAAATGGCTCAGGAGATGGCCCGTGCCGCCTCGCGATAGAGTGTCGGCGGAACGCCGACATGGTCGCGGAAGAAGCGCGAGAAATTGCCCTGCGTGGTGAAGCCGAGATTGCAGGCGACCGAGATCAGCGGTTCCTGCGACCACTGCAACTGCCGCACCGCTTCCTCCATGCGCAGCGTGTTCCAGTAGACATTGGGCGTCAGATTGGTCTGCTCCTTGAACAGCGCGAAGAAATGCGGCCGCGACAGGCCGACGCTGCGCGCCACCTCGTCGAAGCAGATGCGTTCGCAGACATTGGCCTTCATCAGCTGGATCGCCTTGCGGACACGGAAATCCTGCACGCAGTGGACGCGGGCGCGCGCCACTTGTGGCGCCGAGGCGTCGGCGGCGTCGAGCACGCTGTCGATGAAGCGCTCGATCTCGTAATTGGCGATGTCGTCGATGCTCTCATTGTCGCTGAGATGGTCGAGAAGATTGGCTGCCGCCTTGTGCAGCCACGGCTCCAGCGTGATCGCCGGTGCCGAAAACAGCGGCGCGGTCGACCGCAGGTCGCGGCGCCGGCGCGCCCAGTCCGGATCGATGTAGAAGGCGAGGAACAGGCCGGGCCGGCCGTCGCGGGACAAAGCGTGGCTGTGCGGCTGGAAGGAATTGATACCGGCGGCGGTGCCGGGCCCAAGCCGCACCGTCTCGCGGCCGATGGTCATCTCGCCGGCCGTGCCTTCCAGCCAGATGATGATATGCGCCTCGACATGGGCATGGGTGACGAAGTCGCTGGCGACGTTCAGGACAGAAACATGTCCGAACCGGCCCCAGTAGAGCCTGATCGCTTCCGTCATGGGTATATCCTCCCGCAGGCGACTGGCCTCCCTTCGCCTGCAATCGGGATAGTGCGGCTCAGTCCGGGTCCGCGTCAAGGCGCATGTGCGCGCCTGGCGCACGCCACGCGGCGCACCGGCCGATTTTCAGACTGAGCGATAGCAACGACAACGAATTGCGCGCGTGACCTTCGGCCTATTCGTTGCGCCGGAAATTGCGGAGCCTGTCGAACAGGACCGCCATCAGAATGGCGCCGCCGATGAACACCCCCTGCCAGAAGGCGTTGATGCCGAGCAGGCCAAGGCTGTTGCGGATCACTTCGATCAGCGCCGCGCCGACGACGGCGCCAAAGGCCGTGCCCATGCCGCCGGCCAGGTTGGCGCCGCCGATGACGGTGGCGGCGATGACCTGAAGCTCCATGCCGTTGCCGAGATTGGTGGTGACGGCGCCCAGCCAGCCGGTCTGGATGATGCCGGCAAGACCGGCCGCCAGCGCCGAGATCATGTAGACCGCGACCTTGATCTGGCGCACCGGAACGCCGGTCAGCGTCGCCGCATGTTCGTTGCCGCCGATGGCGAAGATGTGCCGGCCGAATTTCGTCCAGCGCAGGACGAAGCCGGTGATCAGCGCCAGCACGATCATGTAGAGCACCGGATTGGCGATGCCGAACACAAAGGCGCCGCCGCCCAGCGCCAGAAGCTTGTCGTGGTCGGGCCCGAACTGGAAGACGACGGTGTTGTTGGAGGCGACCATGGCCAGGCTGCGGGCGATCGACAGCATGCCGAGCGTCACCACGAACGGCGGAAAGCCGAGATAGGCGATCAGGATGCCGTTGAAGGCGCCGATGATCAGCGCCGTCGCGATCGCAGCGGCAATGCCGACCTCGATACCGAAGCCGGCATGCATGGTCACCGCGAGCACCATCGAACACAGGCAAAGCACCGAGCCGACCGACAGGTCGATGCCGCCGGTGATGATGACGAAGGTCATGCCGAGCGCGACGATGGCGACGAAGGTGATGTTGCGGGTGATGTTGTAGAGGTTCTTCGTCGTGGCGAAGGAATCGGTGGCGACGGACAGGAACAGGCAGGCGAGGATGACAGCGATCACCACCCAGAAGGTCTGGCTGGCAAACACTCTGGTCAGCAAAGTGTGCTGTTTCTGTGCGATCGTCTGGTCAAGAGTTACTGCCATCGTCGACCTTTATCTGCTTGCGTGGTGAAACCGGCTGGCATCAAACCTGTTCGATGGCGCCGGTGATGAGCCCGGTGACTTCCTCGGGCGAACTCGACGCGATCGTCTTGTCGGCGACCTTGCGGCCGCGCCGCATGACGATGACGCGGTCGGCAACGTCAAAGACGTCGGGCATGCGGTGGCTGATCAGCACGACGGCAATGCCCTGGTCGCGCAGATGGCGGATCAGGTTCAGCACCTCGGCCACCTGCCGGACCGAGATCGCCGCCGTCGGCTCGTCCATCAGCACGATCTTGGCCTGCGAAAGCATGGTGCGGGCGATCGCCACCGCCTGGCGCTGGCCGCCCGACATCTGCTTGACCAAATCGCGCGGGCGGGTTTCGGATTTCAACACGGCAAAAATCTGGCCGGCGCGCTTGTACATCGCGGCGTAGTCGAGGATGCGAAACGGCCCGACGCCGCGGCGCAGCTCGCGGCCGAGATAGACATTGGCGGCCGCCGTCAGATTGTTGCACAGCGCCAGATCCTGATGGACGATCTCGATGCCGTGCTGGCGCGCCTCCACCGGCTTGTGCAGGATCAGTTCCTTGCCGTCCATCTGCATCGTGCCATGGCTCGGGCGGAAATTGCCGGCGATCATCTTGACCAGCGTCGACTTGCCGGCGCCGTTGTCGCCCATCAGCCCGACCACCTGTCCGGCCTCGATCGAAAGCGAAACGTCGTTGACGGCCTGGATGGCGCCGAAATGTTTTGAGATGTTGGCGAGTTCGAGAACCGGCACCAGACTGCTTCCTCCGTGTGTTCGGCCTGCGGTCCTGCCGCGGCCTCGCTCTTCCCAACTCCTCCCGGGAACCGCGCTTTGGCCCATTTACGCATATGCCCCCTTGCCGTCAACAGCGGCTTCTTTCGAAAAATCCGTTTTGTAGGACAAATAGCAATTGACGTCCGTCGCAAGCCGATATTAGCTAGACGTCGGAGGAGATTATGCCGATCTCCTGCCCCGGTTCGCTGGGGCTGAGCAGGCGGAGGTTTATCGGTCGAGGATCTGGCAGCGTCCCTATCGCGCTGGTCTGCAACCGCATCTGGAAATTCTTATCGGCCCGGCTTGACGACACGAGCGCTCGCGAAACGAACCTCTGTCATCGCGCATCCGGGCTGGTCTGTGTGGCGGGCACGCCGTGTCCGTCTGTTTCAAGGGAGGACTGAAATGAGGAAGTCACTATTGCTCGCTGCCGTCGCCATGCTGGCGTTGGGCGCCGGGCCGGCCATGGCCAAGAAGCAACTCGTCATCGTGGTCAAGGGGCTCGACAATCCGTTCTTCGAGGCCATCAACCAGGGTTGCCAGAAATGGAACAAGGAAAACGCCGACTCGGAGTATGAGTGCTTCTACACCGGTCCGGCATCGACCTCGGACGAAGCCGGCGAAGCCCAGATCGTCCAGGACATGCTGAGCAAGCCGGACACGGTGGCGATGGCGATTTCGCCGTCCAACGCACCGCTGATCGCGCAGACGATCAAGAGCGCCAATCCGTCGATCCCGATCATGACGCTCGACGCCGACCTCAGCAAGGAAGATGCGGCGCTGCGCAAGACCTATCTCGGCACCGACAACTACCTGATGGGCTACAAGATCGGCGAGTATATCAAGAAGGGCAAGCCGGATGGTGGCAAGATCTGCACCATTGAAGGCAATCCGGCGGCTGACAACATCCTGCGCCGCGCCCAGGGCATGCGCGACGCGCTTTCAGGCCAGAAGGATCTCCCGGCGCTCAAGGGCGAGGGCGGCTGGACCGAGGTCGCCGGCTGCCCGGTGTTCACCAATGACGACGGCGCCAAGGGCGTGCAGGCGATGACCGATATCCTCGCCGCCAATCCCGACCTCGATGCCTTCGGCATCATGGGCGGCTGGCCGCTGTTCGGCGCGCCGCAGCCCTATCGCGACCTGTTCAAGCCGATGGCCGACAAGATCGCCAAGAACGAGTTCGTCATCGGCGCCGCCGATACGATCGGCGACGAAGTGGCCATTGCCAAGGAGGGCCTGGTGACCGCGCTGGTCGGCCAGCGGCCGTTCGAGATGGGCTACAAGGCGCCCTCGGTGATGATCGACCTGGTTGAAGGCAAGCCTGTCGCCGATCCGGTCTTCACCGGTCTCGACGAGTGCACCAAGGATACGGTCGATACCTGCATCCAGAAGTAGGTTCGCAGTTTTCGGGGCGTCCGCTCGACGGGCGCCCCGTCACGCCGGTTCACGAAAATCTGCGAGGTGACGTGGCTGGGGCGAACCGCTCCTGCTTTGCCGCGCATTGAGTTCAGCTTGTGCCGGGGAACATGGATGTCGGACGCCAGATCGAAAAAGCCACTTACTACCGTCAAGGCACGGGCCACAGTCAAGGCACGGGCCAAGGTCAAGGCGCCGCTCGGCCGCCCGGCCGGCGCCCGCCGGACCGACGCGGCGCTGATCCCCGGATCGAGCGTGCATGCGTCGCTGGCCAACGAGATCGGCCTCAGAATCGTGCGCGGCGACTATCCGCCGGGAACCATCCTGCCCAATGAAGCCAAATGGTCCGAGACTTTCGACGTCAGCCGCTCGGCGGTGCGCGAAGCGATAAAAATGCTGATGGCCAAGAGCCTTTTGGCCTCACGCCCCAAGATTGGCAGCTGGGTCGAGCCGAAAGAGCGCTGGAACCTGCTCGATCGCGACGTGCTGGCCTGGTATGCGACGGCGCCCGATCGCGAAATGTTCCTGCGCACCGTCCAGGAGTTCCGTCACATCATCGAGCCGGAAGCCAGCGCCTTTGCGGCGATCCGGCGCAGCGACGAGCAGATGGCCGAGATCAGCCAGGCCTGCAGGGAGATGGGCGAGGCGGCGACATTGCCGGAGCGCACCCGCGCCGACACGCGTTTTCACCTGGCTATCCTGCGCGCCTCGGGCAACGACCTGCTGGTGCCGCTGGGCGTGCTGATCGAATCGGCGCTCGATCATCTCTTCGTTTTCGTCACGCGCGAAACCAGCGACCAGCCTCGGGCGCAGGCGCTGCATGAGGCGATCGAGAAGAACATTCGCCTCCGGCGGCCGGCGGCAGCCCGCACCGCGGTGCACAGGCTGCTCGCCAACACCGACGAGGTTATCGGGCGGTCGCGGCGGTGATTCATACGCCTTTCCTTCTCCCCTTGTGGGAGAAGGTGGATTGGCGCGCAGCGCCAAGACGGTTGAGGGGTGTTGGAAGAAATGAGGCGTTGGCGTTCCCTGGAACACCCCTCATCCGTCCTCGCTTCGCGAGGCCACCTTCTCCCACAAGGGGAGAAGGGACGGCGGAAGCCTCAAATCGTCTGTTTCTTCCCATCCTTCGTCGGCGTCAAATCGACGCCGTTGACCTTGCCGATATGTGTCGCCAGCATCGGCACATATTGATCGACCGGCCCGGCGGCGAATGCGCCGGCGAAGGCGTTCTTGGTGGCGTTGCCGAGCGGGTTGGCGATGCCGGCGGCACCGGCCATCGATTCGAGATAGGTGAGGTCCTTGAAGGCGTTGGCGATGGTGAATTTGTGCGCATCGCGGTCGCCTTCAAGCGTCCAGCGCATAAAAGTCTGGTAGAAGCCGCAATCCATGCGGCCGTTGCGGATGACGCTGTCGAAGCGCGGCGGCGAGATGCCGACTTTTTCGGCCAGCGCCAGCGCCTCGGAATAGATCGCCGCATAGCCCAGCGAGATGAAATTATTGAGCAGCTTCATACGGTGGCCGTCGCCGGTGTCACCGATATGGACGATACGTCCGGCCCAGGTGTCGAGCACTGGCTTCAACCGGGCAAACACCGCGTCGGATGCACCGACCATGGCGTCGAGCGTGCCTTCCCAGGCCTCCTTCGGGGTGCGGCTGAGCGGGGCATCGACATAGTCGACGCCGAGCCCCTTGAGTTCGGCGGCAAGCGCCACCGTCGAGGTCGGGTCGGAGGTCGAGCAATCGACGACCACCGAACCCTGCTTCAGGCCCTCCTTGAGGCCGCCCGGCCCGCGGATGATGGCCTCGACCTCGCGCGAGCCGGTGACGCAGATGAAGACGATATCGGATGCCACCGCCACCTCGCGCGAGGTCGCGGCTTCCTTCGCACCGCGGCCAAGCAGGTCTTGCGCCGGCGCGCGGTTCTTGCGGCCGAGAAACGTAAGGGAATAGCCCTTGTCGACGATGTTCTTCGCGATCCCGTGTCCCATCAAGCCAAGGCCGATAAAGCCGATCTTTTCGCTCGCGGCGGTGGTGTTCATGTCGTGTAATCCCTGTTGCGGTCTCGATGATGGCGCCGCCCTTCGGCAGGCGAATTGTTGAAGCAGGTTTTTGCCGCAAGCGGTTGGCAGACGATTGCAGAGTTAGATATTGTCTGACAATACACATGTATTCCAGGGAATGTGGAGAGCAAAATGACGAAGCGGATCATGTTCACCGGCGGCAGCGGCAAGGCCGGGCGTCATGTCGTGCAGTATCTGGTCGAGCAGGGCTGCCAGGTGCTCAACATCGACACCAAGCCGCTCGACAATCCCAAGGTGCGCACCTTGATCACCGACATCACCGACAGCGGACAGGTGTTCAATGCGCTGTCGAGCTATATGGGCCTGCATGAATTCGACCCGTCGCTGCGCGCGCAGCCGGTCGACGCCGTGGTGCACTTCGCAGCGATCCCACGCATCATGATCACGCCCGACAACGAGGTGTTCCGCATCAACGCGCTCGGCACCTACAATGTCATCGAGGCGGCGGTGAAACTCGGCATCCGCAAGGTGGTGATCGCCTCCAGCGAGACGACCTATGGGCTGGTCTTCGCCAACGAGCCGCGCGACCCGACGCATTTCCCGCTCGACGAGGACTACGACGTCGATCCAATGGACAGCTATGCGCTGTCGAAGATCGTCAACGAGAAGACGGCGCGCGCCTTCGCGCTGCGCAGCGGCATCGACATCTACGCCTTGCGCATCGGCAACGTCATCGATCCGCATGAATATTCCCTGTTCCCGAAATGGTTCGCCGATCCAGGTTTCCGCAAGCGGATCGCCTGGAGCTATATCGATGCGCGCGACCTCGGCCAGATCACGCTGCGCGCCATCGAGAAGGACGAGCTCGGCTATCAGGTGTTCAACGCCGCCAATGACGACACCTCGTCCGACCTGCCGACGGCCGAACTGTTGAAGCGGTTTTATCCCGGCGTGCCGGTCAAGGTTGAGCTCGGCGAATACGAGACGCTGCTTTCGAACCGCAAGGCGCGGGATATGCTCGGCTTCCGCCCGGAACACAGCTGGCGGAAATACGTCAGGACGGCATGACGAGGCCGCTGCCTCCCGGCTGGTCTGTGCACAGAAGCAGGCTTTGCCGCCCGAGGCTGTTCCGGTGCTTGACAGCTTTCGCAATCCGGACTTTGTGAACGCATGCGGGACGGCAAGCCGAATAAGCGAAATACACCGGCCAAGGCGGCGTCCGCCGAGCGCCCGGCTGCCGTTCGCCGTGCCGATACGGCGCGCATGCCTGGGGCGAGCGTGCATGCGTCGCTGGCCAACGAAATCGGTCTCAGGATCGTGCGCGGCGACTATCCGCCGGGAACCATCCTGCCCAACGAGGCCAAATGGTCCGAGACTTTCGACGTCAGCCGCTCGGCGGTGCGCGAAGCGATAAAAATGCTGATGGCCAAGAGCCTTTTGGCGTCGCGTCCAAAGATCGGCAGCTGGGTCGAGCCGAAAGAGCGCTGGAACCTGCTCGACCGCGACGTGCTGGCCTGGTACGCGACCTCGCCCGACCGCGAGGTGTTCCTGAAGACGGTGCAGGAGTTCCGCCACATCATCGAGCCGGAAGCGACCGCCTTTGCTGCGATGCGGCGCACAGACGAGCAGATGGCCGAGATCAGCCGGGCCTGCCGGGAGATGGGCGCGGCGGCGACGCTGCAGGAGCGGACCCGTGCCGACACCCGTTTTCATCTGGCGATCCTGCGCGCCTCCGGCAACGACCTCCTGGTGCCGCTCGGCGTGCTGATCGAATCGGCGTTCGATCATCTGTTTGCCTATACGACGCGGGAACTGGACGATCTGCAGCACGCGCAGAAGCTGCACGAGGCGATCGAAAAGAACATCCGCCTGCAGCGGCCGGATGCGGCACGCAACGCGGTGCGCAAGCTGTTGGCCAATACAGATAGCGTCATCAAGTCGCGCTGAAAAGCGCGCCGGACCACTGCAGCGCTTCATCTCGAGCTTTCTTCGCCGTTCGCAATCTCGCCGTCCGCAATCTCCCCGTTCGCAATCGCCGCCGGGCCACAGCCGCCAATCTCCAAGATTTGAGATTAGCCGCAGGGTCCCATGCCTTCGTCATCCTGGGGCGAAGCAAGGAGCGAAGCGACGCCGCGCAGACCCCAGGATCCATGCCGTTACCTTGGAGCACTGCTGCGGTGCGGGACCTTTGATCGCGGAGGGACAGCGCCCCCTCTGTCCTGCCGGACATCTCCCCACAAGGAGGGAGATTGGCTTCATCACTGATTTCGCCAATCACCAACCTTGCGGACGCTGTCCGCGAAGCTGCCGATCTCCCCCAAGTGGGGGAGATGTCGAGTCTTGGCAAAGAGGGCAGGACAGAGGGGGGCGCGAAGGATCGCTACAGAGCGCTTTTATTCTGAGCCGTTGCATTCTTCGGCGGCTGTCACGGAATGGCTCCCAGCGTCTGCGCCGCCTCGCTTGGCTCCTTGCTCACTGTTCTCTCGGGCGCCCAAACGCGGCGCGCAGTTCGTTTTTGGCATCCTCCAGCACTTTCTTCTGCTTGGCCGGCAGGTTCGTGCCGGCGCGGTTGATGTAAAAATTCAGCATCGACATGGCGGACTGGAACGGCTCGCCCTTGCGCCGGTCGCTGTGCTCGGCCGATCGCTTCAACGAGGCTGCGATCTTCCTGGGGTCGTGGGATTCGAAGATATGGTCCTCGAGGTCGAGCGCATCGCTGTGCTCGGTGACCTCGGCCGACCATTTCCTTTTCGCGGTCATGACAAGCTCCTTCCATTGCTAAGTCTGATGAAAAACTCCGGGACGGCGGCCACGTTCCACTCCAGCTCAAATCCCTGGAGCCACGGAATTGCGCGATGTGGCGCTGCACGGCGCCGCCAATGTCCCGATAGTGGTGTCGAACCCGTCGACTTGCGCACAACCGCGGACAGGAAACGCCTTGACCACAACCGCCTCCAGCCAGGCCAGCAGCCCCGGCATAGACAGCGCCTATGCCTGGCTGCGGCTCGGCATCTCGATGCTGCTGGCGACGATCGGCGGTGTCGGCATGTGGGCGGTGGTCGTGGTGCTGCCCGCCATGCAGGCCGAATTCGGCGTCGATCGCGCCGCCGCTTCGACGCCCTATACCGCGACCATGATCGGCTTCGCCGTCGGCAATGTGCTGGTTGGCCGCGCCATCGACCGCATCGGCTACTGGATACCGGCGCTCATTGCCTCGGTGACGCTCGGTACCGGGTTCCTGCTGGCGTCGCTGACCACTTCGATCCTGCAGTTCACCCTTGTCCAGGGACTTTTGATCGGCGTCGGCACGTCGGCGATTTTCGGGCCGCTGATCGCCGACATCTCGCACTGGTTCAACCGCCGCCGCGGCGTCGCGGTGACGGCTGCCGCCGCCGGCAGCTATCTCGCCGGGGTGATCTGGCCGTTGGCAATGCCCTACGTCATACAGAGCGAGGGCTGGCGCTTCACCTATGCCGCGATCGGCGTCGTCTGCCTCGCCACCATGCTGCCGCTGATCATGCTGCTCAGGCGCGGCGCACCACATGCCGCCGCTCCCGGTTCATCTGGCAGCCGGCCGGTCCAGCCGATCACGCTGTCACCGGCAGCGCTGCAGGTGTTGCTCGTCGTCGCCGGCCTTGGCTGCTGCGTGGCGATGTCGATGCCGCAGGTCCATATCGTCGCCTATTGCATGGATCTCGGCTACGGCGTGGCGCGCGGCGCCGACATGCTGTCGATCATGATGGCGGCGGGCGTCGTCAGCCGGCTGGCGTCCGGCTTCCTTGCCGATCGCATCGGCGGCGTGAAAACCCTGCTGATCGGCTCGGTGCTGCAAGCCCTGTCGCTGCTGTTCTACATCCCCTTCGACGGGCTCGCGTCGCTTTACGTCGTCTCGCTGGTCTTCGGCCTGTCGCAGGGCGGCATCGTGCCTTGCTATGCCATCATCGTGCGCGAATACATGCCCGCCAAAGAGGCCGGCCAGCGCGTCGGCATCGTAATCATGGCAACCATCTTCGGCATGGCAATCGGCGGCTGGATGTCGGGCTGGATCTACGATCTGACCGGCTCCTACGCCGCCGCGTTCCTCAACGGCATCGCCTGGAACCTGCTGAACATAGCGGCCATGGTGCTGCTGCTGTGGAAGGCACGGCGCAGCGCCGCGGCGATGGCCTGAGCACCTTCCCCGCTGGCCTGCCCCTGGCCGGAGCGATGGAAGAGACATAGCGGTGGCCCCTGTGACGCGGATGCCGGCCACGTTCCTGCTTGACTATCACATATCTCGGCGGTTATTGGTTTCCAATAGCCAGAGAGTTATCGATCGCCATATGTCACAGCCCCACGAGATCCTCTTCAAAACGCTTGCCGATCCGACGCGACGGGCCATCTTCGAGCGGCTGTGTCGCGACGGCGACCAGACCGTCGCGGCCCTGACCGCTCGGGCCGGGGTCTCGCAACCGGCCGTGTCAAAGCATCTTGGGGTGCTGAAGCAGGCCGGGTTGGTGCGCGATCGCCACGAAGGCCGCAACACGCACTACAGCGCGGAGCTTGGCGCCCTGGCGCCGCTGATCGACTGGACAAACCAAATGGCTGGGTTCTGGCAAAGCCGGTTCGATAACCTCGAAGATCTGCTCAAAAGGATGGACCAATGACCAATACCGAGACCGAAACGCGCGCCGTCATTGTTGAACGGGAGGTCGCTTTTCCGCCGGAAAAGATCTGGCGCGCGCTCACCCAATCACATTTGATCGAGGAGTGGCTGATGAAGAACGATTTCAAGCCAGACGAGGGGCACCGTTTCAATCTGAGCGCGGACTGGGGGACGGTCGACTGTCAGGTCCAGGCAGTCGAGCCCAACAAGACGCTGTCTTACACGTGGGATACCAAGGATCTCAGGAGCGTCGTCACGTGGACGCTCACCCCTACGAGCACGGGGACCCATCTGCGCATGGAGCAGTTGGGCTTCCGGCCGGATCAGCAGCAGTACTATCAGGGCGCCCAACACGGGTGGCAGCGGTTCTTTGCGAACCTGGAGCAGGTCCTGTCGCGGATAGAATAGCCGTGCCGGCGCCATAGGCATCTGCGCGCGAAACGCAATGCCCAACAAGAAATCTGTCAACGAAACAAGGTAGCAAGAAAGGCCCGCCAAGCGGGTCGACCGATCCGCTTCAACTCGTCTTCAGAGGAGGTCCCAAATGAACTGGAACACGTGGATTCGGCAGTTCCACCGCTGGCTGTCGATCATTTTTACGGCGGTCGTCGCTGCCATCTTCATCACCCTGGGGGTAGGTGTCGAGCCCGCCTACTGGGTATATCTCATGCCGCTGATCCCGCTCGGCTTGCTCATGCTCAGCGGTCTCTATCTGTTCGCGTTGCCCTATGCCACGAGGTGGCGCAGCGGACGACGCACGGCGTAGAAGTCTGAGCACGGTGGACGACAAGACGCCCGCTCACCACCCACAGCCGAAATTCAAACAGTGGCGCTACCCGAGTTTGGGGTAGCTGTGCTGGCACTGTCTTGGCCGGTTCGCTTGACAATGGGGTAAGGCTGCGCGACGCCAGACGGGTGCGGCAAGTAGGGTGCGGCAAGTCGGGTGCGGCAAGTCGGGTTGGCATGGCGACAGTGGCAAAGACGCTGAACAGCATTTCGCGGCCGCGCTTCGGCGAGGGCGCCGCGTTCGGGACGAGGCTATGACCAAACCGCGCTCGCGCCGCGGCGGCGGCCGTCCGACGATCGCCGATGTCGCGCGCAAGGCCGGCGTCGGCGCCATCACCGTCTCCCGCGCCTTGCGCGAGCCGGGGCGCGTTTCGGAGGATCTGCGCCACCAGATCCGGGCTGCTGTCGATGAGCTCGGCTATCTGCCCGACCCGAATGCGCGAGCGTTGGCTTCGGCGCGCGCCGAGGTCTTTGGCGTGCTGGTGCCGTCGCTCACCAACAGCGTCTTTGCCGAAGTGCTGCGCGGCATCTATGACAGCCTGTCGGACAGCTCCTACCGCATCCAGTTCGGCAACACACATTATTCCGGCCTCGAGGAGGAACGGCTGCTGCAGGTGTTCGGCCCGCAGCGCCCGGCGGCGCTGATCGTGGCGGGCATCGACCAGACGGCAATTTCGCGAAGACTGCTCGAGACGGCCGGCTGCCCAGTGGTGCAGGTCATGGAGACCGGGCCCGATCCGGTCGACATGATGGTCGGCTTCTCGCATTTCGACGGCGGCAGGGCGGCGACTGAGCACATGATCGAAATGGGCTATCGCCGCATCGGCTTCATCGGCGCGCGCATGGACCCGCGCTCGCAGCGGCGGCTGGCCGGCTATCGCGCGGCGATGGAGGCGGCCGGCCTGTTCGACGCGCGGCTTGTCACCACCACGCCAGTGCCGTCCAGCGTGACGCTCGGGCGCGAATTGTTTCGCGACGCGCTGGCCAAGATGCCGACGCTGGACGGGGTTTTCTGCAACAATGACGACATCGCGCTCGGCGCGCTGTTCGAGTGCCACCGCGCCTCGATCGCCGTGCCGAAGACGATCGGCATCGCAGGCTTCAACGATCTCGACATGATGGAAGTGGCTTTCCCCTCCGTCACCAGCGTCCGGACGCCTCGCTACGAGATCGGCCGGCTGTCAGTCGCCATGGCGCTCGCGGCGATTGCAGGCAAGCGGTCGCAACAACCGGTCGTCGATCTCGGCTTCGAACTCAAGTGTCGTGAGAGCACTGCCCGCTGAAAGCGCTTGCAGGCATCGCGAAATGCCGCTTTACCCTACGTCATGGTAGCGCTACCAGTTATTTCCAGGCGAAAGCTCGCGAAACAGCGAAGTCTGTTTATTATATATAAGCGACAGCTGATGCTTGTTTATTATGTATAATATGATAGTTTTTATTCCGGTTTACTGAGCCACGAGGGAGGAGATCGGGTTGGCATTCGGCCACCCTGAAAGCGCGACGGCAAGGCAGGAGGTGCCGAGCCAGGCACGCGAGACGCGTAGAACAATCAGAAACTGCAACTGGGAGGAATATCGATGATCAAGTCACTCGTAGGTGGCGTCGTCGCCGCCACTGCATTCGTCATGCTGAGTTCGTCGGCGCTCGCCGAACCCGAAATCGTCGCAGGCCCATCCGCCGAGCCGGAATGCTTCGCGCCATGGGCCGCCGACACGCAGTTCTTCAAGTTCCCCAAGAAGGAAGGCCCGTACCGCATCGCGCTCGCCAATGGCTACATCGCCAACACCTGGCGCATCCAGATGGTGCAGACGGCAAAAGCCTATGCGGCGCAGCCGGAGGTCGCGGCCAAACTCAAGGAATTCAAGGTCGTCTCGACCGGCGAAGACGTGCCGGCGCAGATTTCGGCGATCAACAATTTCATCGATTCCGGCTATGACGCGATCGTCGTCAATGCGCAGAATCCGACGGCGTTCGGTCCGGTCATCAAGCGTGCCAAGCAAGCCGGCGTCGTGCTGGTCGCCTTCGACAACATCCTCGACACCAAGGACGCCATCAACGTCAATGTCGACCAGAAAGGCCTTGGCGAATTGTGGGCCAACTGGCTGATCAAGCATATCCCCAATGGCGGCAAGCTCCTCGAGGTGCGCGGCGTTGCCGGCACGTCGGTCGACACCGACCGCCACAACGGCATCCATGAGGCCCTCGACGCTTCAGGCAAGAAGTGGGAGGTCACCGAAGTCGTCGGCAAATGGGACGACGGCGTCGCGCAAAAGGCTACGGCCGACGCGATCGCCACCAACGGTCCCTTCGACGGCGTCACCGGGCAGGGCGGCGACACCGGCATCGTCCAAGCGATGATCGACGCCAAGCATCCGTTCGTGCCGTTCGGCGGCGAAACGGAGAATGGCTTCCGCAAATTCTGCGCCAAGTTTGCCTCAGAAGGGCTGAAATGCTCGTCGGCCGGAACCGGACCCGCCCAGGTGGCGGTCGCCATCAAGACGGCGATCGCCGCGCTCGAAGGCCAGGTCGTCCCGCAGGCGGTGAAGCTGCCGCTGGCGATCGTCGAGGATCCGAACTTCAAGGAGGGCGAGGACTATTTCCCCGACCAGTCCGACAATTTCTTCGTCGGCAACTCCTTCCCGACCTGCGGCATCAATTTCACCGCGCAGGAAATCATGGGCCAGAGCAAGGAGAACCAGTAGGCTGATCGCTCGGCGCCGCGGGATATTCCGCGGCGCCGGTCCCGGTGAACAAGCGCCTTGGGAGGGGCCGATGGACGGTGCGGTTCCGCTCTTCCGCATGGAGGGCATATCCAAGCGCTATGGCGGTGTGCGGGCGCTGGAAAAGGCCGAGCTTTCGGTCACGCCAGGCAGCATCCACGCCATCCTCGGCGAAAACGGCGCCGGCAAATCGACGCTGATCAAGGTCATGGCCGGCGTCGTCGCGCCTGACGAAGGCCGCATGATGCTGGACGGAAGCGAGGTGAGCTTCGCGTCGCCGGCCGCGGCCAACCAGGCCGGCATCGTCTGCATCTTCCAGGAATTGTCGCTCGTCCCCGAACTCAGCGTAGCCGACAACATCGTCATTTCCGATCCGCCGAAACGCTTCGGCATGATCGACCGCAGGGCGCAGCGGCGCATCGCGGAAGAAGCCCTGGCGCGTGCAGGCGCCGCCGACATCCACCCGCTGGCGCTGGTCAAGGACCTTCCGCTTTCAAGACGGCAGATGGTCGAGATCGCCAAAGCACTTGCCAGGAAGCCGCGCATCCTGATCCTCGACGAGGCGACCTCGGCGCTGACCGCGGCCGACGTCGCCAAGATTTTTGGCGTCTTGAAGCGGCTGCGCTCGGAAGGGTTGGCGCTGCTCTACATCTCGCATCGGATGAACGAGATCGCCGAACTGGCCGACCAGTGCACTGTGTACCGCAACGGCCGCAACGTCGCCAGCTATGCTGCCGGCTCGAAGAGCGACAATGAAGTCGTCGAGTTGATGATCGGCCGCGAATACAGCCATATTTTCCCACCGAAGCCGGTGCGCGCCCCGGCTATAACCGCTCCGGTACTGGAGGCGCGAAAACTGTCGTGGACCGACCGGCTGGACAATATCTCGCTCACGGTCGAGGCGGGCGAAGTCGTCGGCCTCGGCGGCCTCGACGGCCAGGGCCAGCGCGAATTGCTGCTCGCCTTCTTCGGCGTGCTGCGCGGCCTCAGCGGCCAGATACTGATCGACGGCAAACCGGTGGCGATCGCCAGCCCGGCCAAGGCCCGCGGTGACCGGATCGGCATGGCGCTGATCCCGGAGGACCGCAAGACCGAAGGCCTGATGCTGCCGATGACGGTGCGCGAAAACCTCTCCTTTGCCGCACTCGACCGGTTGTCCAGGGCCGGCATCATCGACCGTGCCGCCGAGCAGCGGCTGATCGACGACATGGTCGCCCTGCTGGCGATCAAGACGGCCGGCCTCGACATCCCGGTCGGCGCGCTGTCCGGCGGCAACCAGCAGAAGGTCGTCATCGCCAAATGGCTGATGCGGCAGCCGCGCATCATCCTGCTCAACGACCCGACGCGCGGCATCGATGTCGGCACCAAGCAGGAACTGTATCAGCTGATGCGCAAGCTTGCCGACCAGGGCGCGGCGATCCTGTTTTACTCGACTGACTATGACGAGCTGATCGGCTGCTGCGACCGGGTGCTGGTGCTCTATGACGGAGCGGTCAAGCGCGAGCTGGTCGGCGCCGAGATCACCGAGCGGGCGCTGATCGCCAGCGCGCTCAACATCCATGGCGAAGAGATGAAAGTCAGAGGCATGGCGAAGACGCCAGCCCGAGGAGCAGACGCGTGAAGGATTGGCGCTACTGGCTTGCCGAACAACGCGGAACGCTGCTGGCGTTCGGCATCTTCATCGTGATGTTCACGATCTACACCTCGAACCATCCGGCCGGCTTTACCGCCAATGTCGTGCAGACGGCTTCCAACAAGGGCGTGCTGCTTGCCTTCGTCGCCATGGCGCAGACGCTGGTGGTGATCACCGCCGGCATCGACCTTTCCGTCGGCATGATCTTTCTGCTGACCAATTGCCTGGCCTCATGGCTGGTCATCGGCACCGGCATCGAGACCGCCTTCGGCGTCGTCGCGGTGCTCGGCACCGGACTGCTGTGCGGGGCGATCAACGGCGCCATCGTCATCTACGGACGGCTGCAGCCGATCGTCACCACCATCGCCACCGGCGCGGTCTATTTCGGCATCGCGCTGCTGCTGCGACCGTTCCCGGGCGGTTCGGTCAACGAGGATCTTGCCGACGCGCTGACCGGGCGGCTGTTCGGCGTGGTGCCGGCGAGCCTGGTGGCGCTGCTGGCCATCGTGCTTGTCGTCTGGGTGCCGTTCAGCCGCTCCGTGCTTGGCCGCGCGGCCTATGCCGCAGGATCTTCGGAGATGGCAGCCTACATGTCCGGCGTGCCGATCCGCCGCGGCAAGTTCGCCGCCTATGCGCTGGCCGGCCTGCTGGCCGCGATCGGCGGGCTGTTCCTGACCTTCTTCACCTATACGGGCGAGGCGGCCTATGCCAGCGGCAATGCCTATACGCTGTTCTCGATCGCCGCCGTGGTGCTCGGCGGCGTCTCATTGTTCGGCGGCAAGGGCAGCGCCATCGGCGCGATATTCGGCGCGCTCGCCTTCCGCACCATCGGCGACCTGCTCTTTGTCTTCGATTTCGATCCGCTCTGGCAGCCGCTGTTCCAGGGCGTCATCCTGCTGATCGCGGTCAGCCTCGGCGCCTTCGCCCTGTTCAGGGTCCGCAACCGGCTGGAGTGGTTCCTGTGAGCGAAACGACCATCGCCGGCATCGCCGGCCGCATGCCGAAATTCATCCGCCGCGCCGACCCTGCGGTGCTGACCGCCTTTGCCTGCATCGTGCTGCTGCTGTTTGTCGGCAGCCTTTATTCGCGCAGCTTCCTGTCGCCGGAATATCTGCTGCAGCAGCTCAAGGTGGCGTCGTTTCTCGGCGTCATCGCCACCGGCATGATGCTGGTCATCCTGCTTGGCCAGATCGACCTGTCGGTGCCGTGGTCAGTGGCGACGGGCGCGATGATGGCCTGTGCGGCCGCCGCCTACGGCCCCCTCGGGGTGGTGCTGGCGATCCCGTTCGGCATTTTCTGCGGCGTCGCGATCGGCATCGTCAACGGCATTGGCGTCGCTTATCTGCGCATTCCCTCGATGATCATCACGCTCGCCACCAATGCCGTCGCGCAAGGGCTGATGGTGGTCTATACCGGCGGCTTCTCGCCACAGGATTCGGCGACCCGGGCGATGCGCTATCTGGCGACCGGCTTTGCCATTCCGGGCGTGCCCAACGCCGTCGTCATCTGGGCGCTGATCGGTGCTGCGATGGTTTTCGTGCTGACCCGCACGGGCTTCGGCCGCACGGTCTACGGCATCGGCAACCGCGAGCGCGCCGCCTACCTCTCCGGCATCGACACGCGGCGCGTGGTGCTGATCGCCTTCGCCGTATCCGGCGGGCTCTCCGCCTTCGGCGGCGTGCTTCTGGCCGGCTATGCCTCCAAGGCGGCGCAGTCGATGGGCGACGCCTATCTGCTGCCGTCGATCGCTGCGGTGGTGCTTGGCGGCACCTCGATCCTCGGCGGCCGCGGCTCCTATCTCGGCACAGTCGCGGGCGTCATCCTGATCACGCTTTTGCAATCCATTCTTTCGGTCATGCAGATGCCGGAGGCGGGGCGGCAAATCATCTATGGCGTCGTCATCGTCGCCATGCTCCTGCTTTACGGCCGCGCGCCGGCCAGCCGCTGACCCGCATCGTGGACGAAAAGACAGCACAAATGCAGAGCGATCGCATTCGGCCCGCACCGGCCGTCGTGGTGATGGGCGTTGCCGGCTGTGGCAAGTCGGCCGTCGGCGCAGCGCTGGCGGCAGCATTGGGCGCTGTCTTCGTCGAGGGCGACAGGCTGCATCCACCGGAAAATGTCGCGCGCATGGCAAGCGGTGAGCCGCTGACCGACGCATTGCGCGAAGGCTGGCTCGACGCGATCGGCCGGCGCATTGCAGGACCGGTCGGCGATGGGCAGAGCGTCGTCGCCGCCTGCTCGGCGCTCAAGCGCAGTTATCGCGAGCGTCTGCGCGGTTTTTGCCAGGACATTTTGTTCCTCTACCTGGAAATCGATCCGGCGACCGCAAAGCAGCGTGTCGGCTCCCGCCAGGGGCATTTCATGCCGGCAAGCCTGGTCGACAGCCAGTTCGCCACGCTCGAACCGCCGGCAGCCGACGAGAATGTATTGACGCTCGATGCAACGCGCCCGATCGCCGACATTGTCGCTGACGTCACAAGCCTGTTCGAGGCGAATTCATGAGCGGGTGGCCGGCGCGGATATTGCTTCAAGACGCCAGATCAGATCTGTGACGTCAGTTCGACTGGAAAATCGTCATTGTCGGCGTCGCGCATGGCGGCGAGGCTGCGATTGTCCAGCACCTCGGCGATCGCATGGCGCACCTCCAGCATCATGTTCCGGACCTGGCATGTCGCCTCGTCGCAATCATCGCAGCGCTGATATTGGGTACGGCTGGCGCAAGGGATCGGCGCCAGCGGCCCGTCGAGGACGCGCACGACATGGCCGATCTTGATCTCTGAGGCCGGGCGGGCGAGGCGATAGCCGCCTTCCTTGCCCTTGCGGCTCTGGACGAAGCCGGCATTGCGCAATTCGCCTAGAATGGCATCCAGGAATTTCTTCGGGATGTTGTTGGCGACGGCAATGTCGTTGACGAACGCCAGCTGGCCGACCGGCAAGCCTGACAGATGCACGAGGGCCTTGAGGCCGTATTTGCCTTTTTTGGTAAGCATGCCCGATTCAGTTCATGAAAACCCCAACCGCCCGCATCTGGCGGTTGTTTGTGTGCAAATCATGACGTTTTGTCGCGCGATGCAGTTTCGCGAAACAAGCCGTCCGAGGGTACAGTAGGCACAAACACGTTGATTGTTCGTGACGTTTTGGACGGCGCGCTGGGAACGTGCGGGAAATCACCCGTCCGGAACGCGAAAAACGAAGAAAGCCGGCAAAGCCGGCTTTCTATCAATTTCGAAGATCGCTTGGCTCAGCGGCTACCATAGGTCTGGTCGAGCAGTCCGCCGGCAGCAAAGTGCTCGGCCTGGACCTTGGCCCAGCCGCCGAAGACATCTTCGACCGTCAGCAGCCGGACATCGGGAAACTCGGCCTTGTATTTGGCGGCGACCGCCGCGTCGCGAGCCCGCAGGCCGTTGCGGGCGGCGATGTCCTGGCCTTGCGGCGTGTAGAGGAAGTCGAGATAGGTCTTGGCGAGGTCACGCGTGCCATGCTCGTCGGCGACCGTGTCGACGATCGCCACCGGAAACTCCGCCAGCAGGCTGACCGAAGGCGTCACCTGCTCGAACTTGTCATCGCCATACTCCCTGCGGACGCCGCGCGTTTCCGACTCGAAGGTGATCAGCACGTCGCCGATTTCGCGCTGCACGAAGGTGGTGGTGGCGGCGCGTCCGCCGCTGTCGAAGATCGGCACGTTGTTGAACAGCTTGGTGACGAATTCCTTCACCTTGGCATCGTCGCCTTTGAAGGCTTCCTTGGCGTAGGCGGTGGCCGCTAGATAGGTGTAGCGCGCATTGCCCGACGTTTTCGGGTTGGGGAAGATAACCTGCACGTCGTCGCGCACGAGATCGTTCCAATCCTTGATGTTCTTCGGGTTGCCGGCGCGCACCAAAAAGGACGGCAGCGAATAGAAAGGCGAGGCGTTGTCGGGGAAGTCCTTCTGCCAGTCGGCGGAGATAAGCCCCTTCGAGACCAGGAAGTCGATGTCGAGGACCTGGTTGAAGGTGACGACATCGGCGCCGAGGCCTTCGGCGATGGCACGCGCCTGCGCCGACGTCCCGGCATGCGACTGATCGATGGCCGCCCCGGGGTGCTCGGCGATGAAGGCCTTGTTGACCTGCGCAAACAGTTCGCGGCCGACATCATAGGACGCATTCAGCAGTCTGTCGGCCGACCAGGCTTGGGAGGATGCCAGGAACAGGCCGGCCAATGTGGCGACGCCAAGCAAAAATCGCTTCATGAAAACAGAACTCCAATGCAGTGCGCTTATTGCCGAACCATAGCGGCAAGGCATGGTGGGCGACGAGACACGCAGAGCGGCTTCACCACGCCCTCGCGAGAAAAAAGTTCCCATTCCAGGCCGTTGCTAGGATTTTCTTTCACCCGGAGTCTTGCGAGGCACCTGGGCAGCGGTCCCCATGCGTTGGCAAAACGATTGCATCGCGACACTGTCTGGCATTTTACAAATGGTATAAAACAAAGGAGCCATCGCTATGCCCCAGCGCCGCCATTCCAAGACTCCGCCGAAAGAGGCGAAGCTGTTTCGCAACAATCGCAGCCAGGCGGTGCGCATTCCTGTCGAGTTCGAGCTCCCCGGCGAAAAGGTCTTGATCAGCCGTGAAGGCGACCGCCTGGTCATCGAGCCGGTCCGCAAACCTGGCCTCTCGGCGCTGCTCGCGCAATGGGCGCAAGAGCCGCCGCTCGGTCCCGAGGGAGACTTCCCCGAGACCGACGATATGCCTGTCAAATCCGAGGAATTGTTTTAATGCGGTTCATGCTGGACACCAACATTATCAGCGATATGGTCCGAAACCCGGCGGGCAGAGCCACCAGCGCCATCCTGCGCATCACCACCCTGGTGACCGCCAACATGGGAGAGTTCAACCGGATCAAAGGCCTGAAGGTCGAGAACTGGCTGGCGTAGCGCCGGACAGAGGATCAAGCAGCCGGAAAAAGTTTCCAGCGCCGCGGCCTGAACGCAACCCGGCTTTTCTGCGCCGCCGGATGGTCGACCGGCAGCTCGATCTCGACCCGCTGGCGCTCGCCGCCGATTTCGAGCTCCACCCGTCTGGTGCCGGCGACGCGGCGGCTGGCGGCGACCGTGCCGGCGATGCAGCCATTGCATTCGTCCACCAGGTCGACATCGTGCGGGCGGAAGAACAGCGTTGCTTCGCCCCGCGGCGCCTGCGGCGCCGACAGCCCGATCGGGCGGTCGGCGATCCAGACCTGGCCGTCCTCGACCTTGACGGGAAGCGCGCTCGATTCACCGATGAAGCCATAGACGAAGGGCGAGTTCGGCGTGTCGTAGATTTCGTCGGCGGTGCCGACCTGCTCGATGCTGCCCTGGCTCATCACCACGACGCGGTCGGCGAGCTCGAGCGCTTCTTCCTGGTCATGGGTGACAAAGACCGTGGTGTGGCCGGTGGCGTCGTGGATGTCGCGCAGCCAGCGGCGCAATTCGCGGCGGACCTGGGCGTCGAGCGCGCCGAACGGCTCGTCCAGCAAAAGCACGGCCGGTTCGATCGCCATCGCGCGGGCCAGCGCCACGCGCTGGCGCTGGCCGCCCGAAAGCTGCGCCGGATAGCGCTTTTCCAGGCCGGAAAGCTGGACGAGGTCGAGAAGCTCTGAGGCACGGCGGCGGATTTCCTGCGCCGACGGCCGTGACGCGCCATGCCGAACTTTTAAGCCGAAGCCGATATTGTCGGCGACCGTCATATGGCGAAACAGCGCATAATGCTGGAAAACGAAGCCGACATTGCGCTGCTGAATCGACTTTTGCGATGCATCCTCCTCGCCAAAGAAGATCTTGCCTTTCGTCGGCCGCTCCAGCCCGGCGATCAGCCTGAGCAGCGTCGTCTTGCCGGAGCCGGACGGCCCGAGCAGCGCGATCAGTTCGCCGGACTTGATGTCGAGCGAAACGTCGTGGAGCGCCGGAAACCGCTCAAACTCCTTGCGCACGTTGGCAACGCGAACTTCCATCAACCGTCCCTTTTTTCAGTGTCCGCGCGTCGCGGCGAGCTCGGCGCCGTAGCGCATCTCGAGAAGTGTTTTCAAGACCAGCGTGACCAGCGCCAGGCCGGCAAGCAGTGAAGCGACGGCGAAGGCGGCTGCGGCATTGTATTCGTTATAGAGGATTTCGACATGCAGCGGCATGGTGTTGGTCAGTCCGCGTATGTGGCCCGACACGACGGAGACCGCGCCGAACTCGCCCATGGCGCGGGCATTGCACAACAAGACCCCGTAGAGCAGCCCCCATTTGACGTTGGGCAGCGTCACGTACCAGAACGCCTGCCAGCCATTGGCGCCGAGCGACAGCGCCGCCTCCTCGTCGCCATTACCCTGTTCCTGCATCAAGGGGATCAGTTCGCGGGCGACGAACGGGAAGGTGACGAAGATGGTGGCCAGCACGATGCCCGGCACGGCAAACAGGATGACGATGCCATGCGCCTTCAGCCAGGCGCCGAACAGGCCTTGCGCGCCGAATAACAGCACATAGACCAGGCCGGAAATGACCGGCGATACCGAAAACGGCAGGTCGATCAGCGTGGTCAGGAAGGCCTTGCCCTTGAACTCGAACTTGGCGATCGCCCAGGCGGCGGAGACGCCGAAGACGATGTTGAGCGGCACCGAGATCGCCGCCACCAGCAGCGTCAGGTGGATCGCCGAACGCGTGTCGGGATTGGTCAGCGCCTCGGTATAGGCACCGATGCCCTTTGCGAAAGCCTCGTTGAAGACGACGATCAGCGGCAACAGCAGGAAAATGCCGAGGAAGGCAAAGGTCACGATCATCAGCACGGCTTTCGCCGGGCGGCTCTCGGTCACTGCCGCCGACTGGCTTTCGTGGTGCGGTGCGTAGGATTTGATCTCCGGATCAGCCATAGCGCTTGCGGCTCCACGTCTGCACCAGATTGATGACCAGCAGCATCACGAACGACAAAGCGAGCATGATCGCCGCGATCGCGGTCGCCGCCGCATAATTGTATTCCTCCAGCCGGATGACGATCAGAAGCGGCGCGATCTCGGATTTGTAGGGCAGGTTGCCGGCGATGAAGATGACGGAGCCGTACTCGCCGACACCGCGCGCGAAAGCCAGCGCGAAACCGGTGACGATGGCCGGCGCCAGGCCCGGAAGCAGAACCCGGGCGATTGTCTGGAAGCGATTGGCGCCGAGCGTGGCAGCCACTTCCTCGACCTCCTTGTCGATCTCCTCCATGATCGGCTGGACGGTGCGCACGACAAAAGGCAGGCCGATGAAGATCAGCGCGATGACGATGCCGAGCGGCGTATAGGCGACCTTGACGCCGAGCGGCGCCAGCAGGCTGCCGAGCCAGCCGTTCGGCGCGTAGAGCGTGGTCAGCGCGATGCCGGCGACCGCCGTCGGCAAGGCGAAGGGCAGGTCGACCATGGCATCGACGATGCGGCGGCCAGGAAAGCTGTAGCGCACCAGCACCCAGGCAACGATCGTGCCGAAGACGACATTGACCATGGCGGCAATGAAGGCGGTGCCAAAGCTGATTTCAAGCGCGTTGATGGTGCGGCGGTCGGTGGCGATCGCCCAGAAATCGGCCCAGCCAAGCGCGGCCGATCGCCAGATCAGCCCTGACAGGGGAATGAGGATGATGAGCGTGAGGTAGGCAAGCGAGAAGCCGAGCGTCAATCCGAAACCCGGAATGACGCTCGGCTGTCTGAACCGCCACCCCGCCTTGGCGGGTGCTGTGGTCATGTCGTCCTGATCTAGAGTCTAGCTAACTGGGTCTACTGGGCCGGCTTGTAGATCTGGTCGAATATACCACCGTCGCCGAAATGGTAAGGCTGTGCTTTCTTCCAACCGCCAAAAAGCGGATCGTCGATGGTGATCAGCTTGATCTCAGGCAGTTTGGCGAGGTCCTCGGGCGGTACCAAATCCGGCTTCGACGGGCGATAGTGGTTCTTGGCGATTAGCGTCTGGCCTTCCTTGGAGTAGAGGTAGCTCAGATAGGCTTCGGCGACTTTTCGCGTGCCCTTGGCATCGACATTGGCGTCGACCACGGCGACCGGCGGCTCGGCCAGGATCGAGGTCTGCGGGTAGACGATATCGAAATTGTCGGCGCCGAATTCGTCGAGCGCCAGATAGGCCTCGTTTTCCCAGGCCAGCAGCACGTCGCCCAGCCCCTTTTGCGCAAAAGTCACGGTCGCGCCGCGCGCGCCGGTGTCGAGCACCGGAACATGCGCGTAGAGATTGCCGACGAATTCCTTGGTCTTGGCCTCGTCACCGCCATCCTTGGCGTTGGCATAGGCCCAGGCCGCGAGATAGTTCCAGCGCGCGCCGCCCGAAGTCTTGGGGTTCGGCGTAATCACCTGGACGTCGTCCTTGACCAGATCGCCCCAGTCGTGAATGCCTTTCGGATTGCCCTTGCGGACGAGGAAGATGATGGTCGAGGTGTAGGGCGCCGAATTGTTCTCGAATTTGGTCCGCCAGTCGGGATTGATTTTCTTCGATTTCTCGACGATGGCGTTGATGTCGCCTTCTAGCGCCAGCGTCACCACGTCGGCGTCGAGGCCGTCGATCACGGCACGGGCCTGTGCGCCCGACCCGCCATGCGATTGCTGGACGGTCACCGTCTCGCCGGTCTCGGCCTGCCAGTGGGCGGCGAACGCTTCGTCGAATTGCTTGTAAAGCTCACGCGTCGGATCATACGACACATTGAGGATGGTGGTATCGGCGAACGCGAAACCGAGCGTGCCGAACTGGACAGATGTGGCGACCAGTGCGCCGAGCAGTTTCCTGAAATGAGGATTGGTCATTTCCGCCTCCGTTGAGATCGCCTCAATCTACTGAATTGGTAGAAATTAGATGCAATCAATGTTGCTTTTTTTCGCCTTATGAAGCAATTTTTCGCCGGCTTTCGGTATCACGAAGAAATTCTTTCCTCGCAACGCTGCAGTGCGGAATCCGGGCACATGAAGCAATCTATCTAGAGACAGGTCGCGCCTCGGCAATGGCCTGAGGAGTCGAGCGTGTCCTGCTTACTCGCCGACCCAATGGAAAGCCAATTCCCTGAATCGCTTGGCGCATTCTATTCAACGAACACTTTCACGCTGGCCGCACGCCCGGCCGCGTCGATCACGGTCAGGGTCGAATAGCCGGCGCCGTCCGGCTGCCAGGTCGCGGTGCGCCGCCGGTCGATGCCGACCAGCGGCTTGCCATTAGCCAGCCAGCGGAACGGGGCGCGGCCGCCTTGCAGCTTCAGCACCAGTGGCGTGGCGTCGGCGGTGGTGGCGCCGAGATCGACGTGGGCGCCGTCGGGCGGAAAGATGATCGTCGGCGCGGGCTCGGTCGGCGTCGCCTGGACCAGGCCGTCGGCGCCAGAACCGAAGCGCGCCAATGTCACCGGCAGATCGTCGCGCCTGGGTCTGGTGACGCCGGCCGGCTGGTCTGGCAGCGGCACGGCAGCCAGGCCGGAGCGGACAAAGCCCTCGAACAGGATCGGTGCGGCCGAGACATAGCCGGACAGGCCGGGCACCGCGCCGGCATCGGGACGGCCGACCCAGACGCCCAGCACGTAGCGCCCGTCGAAGCCGACCGACCAGGCATCGCGGTAGCCGTAGGAGGTGCCGGTCTTGTAGGCGATGCCGCGCTGGGCGGCGCCCTCGGGCGGCTTGACGCCCGACAATATGTCGGTGATCTGCCAGTTCGCCTGATCGTCGAGGAGGGTAGCGGTCGAGCGCTCGGCATTCGCCGGCTCGGTGCCGTCATGCAGCGTGTGTGCCTTGCCGCCATTGGCGAGACCGGCATAGAGCTGGACGAGGTCGCGCAGCGTCACGCCGACGCCGCCAAGGCCGATGGCGAGACCCGGCGCCTTGTTGACGGGCAGGATCGGCGTGACGCCGGCCTGCCGGAAGCGCGCGAGCAGCCGCGCCGGCCCGACCGCGTCGAGCACACTGATCGCCGGCACGTTGAGCGACAGCTGCAGCGCCTGCCTGATGCTGACGTCGCCCTGATAGCCCATGTCGAAATTCTTCGGCCGATAGCCGGAGAAATCCGTCGGCCTGTCGTCGATCAGCGTTTCCTGCGCCACCAATCCCTGCTCGAAGGCGAGCCCGTAGATGAACGGTTTCAGCGTTGAACCGGGCGAGCGGACGATCCTGGTCATATCGATCCAACCAGAGCGGCTGGCGTCGAAATAGTCGGCAGAGCCGACTTCGCCGAGGATGTCGCCGGTGCGGGCGTCGGCCAGCACCATGGCGACGGACAGGCGAGGGCCGAGCCTGGCGGCGGCATCCCTGGCCACCTGTTCCAGCCCTTCCTGGACACTCTTGCGGATCGTCAGCCGCAGCTTCTGGCCGGGGACGGCCCGGGGCAGCACTGCATAAGCGGCATGGGCGGCGAGTGCCGGCAGCGGGCGGCGGCTGGCGGGAACATCGTCGAGCGCGGCACGTGCGGCCTCGCCTTCGCCGAGCAGGCCTGATGCGACCATGCGCGTCAGCACCCGGTCGCGGGCGGCGTGAGCGATTGCCAGGTTGCGGTCGGGCCGGCGCTTTTCCGGCAGTTGCGGCAGCGCGACGAGCAGCGCCGCCTCCGAGACGTCCAGCCGCCTCGGCTCCTTGCCGAAATAGGCCAGCGAGGCGGCGCGCACGCCTTCGAGATTGCCGCCATAGGGCGCCAGCGTCAGATAGCGTTCGAGGATCTCGCGCTTGGTGAGCCGCCGCTCGATCTGCAGGGAGCGCAGCAGCTGCTTGAGCTTGGAGCCGAGGCTGCGGCTGTCGCGCGGTTCGGTCAGCCGGGCGAGCTGCATCGACAGCGTCGAGCCGCCGGAGACGATTCGGCCATTGGTCACGAACTGGCCGGCGGCGCGGGCCAGCGCCAGCACGTCGACGCCTCGATGGTCCCAGAAGCGCTTGTCCTCGTAAGTCACCAGCATGTCGACGAACTGTCTGTCGACCTGATCGAGGCGGGTGGCGAGCCGCCAATAGCCGTCCGGCGTGGCAAAGGCCCGCAACAGCTGGCCGTCGCGGTCCTGGACTTCGGTCGATACCGTCAGCGCCGCCGGCAGCGGCGGCGGAAAGGCGCGGTCGAGCTGCCAAAGGGTGGCGGCGGCGATTGCTGCGAAGCCGGAGAGGGAGGCGGCGGCGATGGCTGAACGGCGCAGGAATTTTTTGGCGAGCACGGCGCTGCCCCTCATCCGCCTGCCGGCACCTTCTCCCCGTATAGTGACGGGGAGAAGGGGGCTGTCACGGCCCACAGCGGCTTTTCAGCAGCGTTCGAGTTTGGCGAAAATTTCGGCGCAAGCTTCTTTCTCCCCATCTCTTTACGGGGAGAAATGCCCGGCAGGGCAATGAGGGGCAGCGACATCGCCATGTTCCTGTTCGCCGCCTTACGGCGCCTTGACCTCCATCATGCCGGTTGCGGTGCGGGCCGAATATTGCGGCCGGTACATGTCCTCGACGGTTGCCGCCGGGTGGGCATAGGTGCCCGGCGTCACCGCACGCACGACATAGGCGAGCGTGATATTGCGGTCGCCTTCGCCGTCGTTCGGATTGAAAGCGGCGACGAAACGGTCGTCGCGGAATTCGAGATGGGCGGCGTCGGTCTGGGCCAGCCAGGAAAAATTCGACAATTGGGCGCTGGAAACCAAGCCCGGATTGTCGATCTCGAAGCCGGCCGGCAGCAGATCGGTGATCACCAGCCGCGACGGCCATTTGTTCTGCTCGTAGATACTGAGCACGACGACATAGCGTTCGTTCTGGGTCGCCTGGGTGACATTGGCTTCGGTGCCGTCGAGCTTGTAGTAGGTGCGGCCGATGGTGAAGCCGTCGCCGCTGGCCGGCAGCGGCTGGATCGGCGAGGCCACCGTGGTGACGACCGCCTGCAACGGGTTGCTGCCGGTGTTGGCGACGGTCAGCGGACTGTCGGCAATGTCGCTGCCGGCGATCTGGTCCGAATAGGCGCCGGCATGCGGCGCGCCATTGATGGTCAGCGCGATCGCATCATTGCCGGCCTTCAGGGCACGCGCCGCCAGCAGCATCCAGGACTCGTCCTGCGTGCTGGTCCATCTGACGGCGGCGCGTTCCTGCGTCACCCGCTTGATCAGCGCCGGCACGATCGTCGGCACCGGCTTGGATTCGGCGGCAAGCGCCAGCATCGCTGCGCCGTCACGCAGCGGCGAGCCGTAATCGGACCTGTAGTGGTCGTATGCCGAGCTCGAATTGGCCAGTTGCAGGGCGGCCTGGAAGGTGGCTTCCGAGCGCTGCGTGTCGCCATAGAGCGCCAGGCCCGCCGCCAATTGGGCGACGGCCATCGGGCTGGTAAAGGCTTCGAGCTGGGTGTCGGCGTAGTAGCGCAGATCGCCGATCGAGGCCTTCTTGTTGCGGGCCAGCACATAGAGCGCATAGGCGATCTCGCTGCCGCGATCCTTGACGTCCTGGTCATAGCCGATCGCGTTTTGCAGATTGCTCAGCGCCTGGTTCATCGCCAGCGCCGGCACGTCGTATTTCTGCTCGCGCGCCCGGGTCAGGAAGTCGGTGACATAGGCGTCGAGCCACAAATCGCCGGAGCCCGGGCCCCACAGGCCGAAGCTGCCGGCCGAGGCCTGATAGCTCAGCACCTTGTAGATGGCGTCCTGGATGCGGCCGTGCAGATCGGCGTCGCTGGCCATGCCGGCGCCCGACGCCATCTCGTTGACATAGAGCAGCGGCATGGCGCGGCTGGTGGTCTGCTCGGCGCAGCCATAGGGGTAGCGGTCGAGCGTCATCAGCAGCGATGGCACGTCGAAGGCCGCCGCCTGTGAAACGCCGACGCTGACCGAAGCGCCGTCGAGCAGGCTTGCCGCCAAGAGCTCCTTGTCGACGCGCAGCGAGCCGCCATTGCCCTTGAGGTCGACCACCATGCGGGTGGTCACCGGCAATTGCGCCGGGCGCACCGGGACATAGAGCGTCTGCTCGACAGCGGTGCCGTCGGCATGGGCGAGCTTGATGGTGATCGAAGCGTTCCCCGGCGCCTCAGCGATCAACGGCACGGTCAGCGTCTGCCGCTTGCCCTTGGCCAGTGTCAGCTTTTCGGGCAGGGCGGCACTGCCGGTCGAAAGATCGCCTGACGTGTCGATCGACAGCGCATAGTCGCCCTCCGGACCGTCGGCGTCGGTGACGTCGAGCCGCATGAACGCCGAATCGCCGGGCGCCAGGAAGCGCGGCAGGCCGGCTGTGATCACCACCGGATCGCGCACGATCACGTCGGATTGGGCATGGCCGACCCCGTCCTCGGTCCAGGCGACGGCCATGACGCGCACGGTGCCGTTGAACTGCGGGATGTCGAAGTCGACCCGCGCCTTGCCGTCGGCGTCGAGCTGGACCGGACCGGAGAAGAAGGCGACCAGCTTTTCGGTCGGCGGGCTGCCTTGCGACTGGATGTTGGCGCCGTCGCCGCCGCTGCGCAGCTTGCCGGTCGTGCCCAGCGAGCCGTCGATCAGGCGGCCGTAGAGGTCGCGTACTTCAAGGCCGAGCATGCGCTGGCCGAAGAACCAGGTCTCCGGATCCGGCACCTTGTAGTTGGTCAGGTTGAGGATGCCGACGTCGACGGCCGCGACCATGACATAGGCGTTGGCGCCCGGCTGCACGCCGGCCACCGAAACCGGGATCGACAGCTGCTGGCGCGGCATGGTCTTGTCCGGCGGCGTCAGGCTGACGGCGAGTTTTTTCGAGCCCGGATCGACCTTCAGCCATTTGACGCCGATGGCGCGCGCCGGCATGCGGGTTTCCTGCGCATCACCCGGCCTGAACAGCGTTGCCGTGACATAGGCGCCGGCGCCCCAGTCGTCGCCGACCGGGATGTCGATGGTGCTGCCGCCGGCCGGCACGCTGGCGGTGACGGTCTTCAAGAGCTTGTCGGCGCCGATGGTGACGAGCAGCTCGCCGGCAAAATGCGGCGACACTTTGAGCTTGGCCACTTCGCCGGCCGCATAGCTGTCCTTGTCGAGGGCGATTTCGAGGCCGTCGGGCGTTTCGGTGGTGGTGGAGCTGACATACCAGCCGGCGTCGAACTCGTAGCTGGTCGCCGGGCCCTCCGGGTCAGACGTCTCGATCTCGAGCCGGTAGCGGCCCCAGTCGACCGGCAGCGAGACGGTGGCCTCGCCGTCGGCGGTCATGTCGACCTGGCCGCTGGCCACCGACTTGGTGAAGGTCACCGGCTCATAATTCCAGGAATTGCTGGAGCGGTACCATTGGTAATTGCGTTCGACCTTGACCAGCGACCATTGCGCGCCCTGCAGCGCCTCACGCTTGCCGTCGGGGTCGACGGCAATCAGGCCGAACTTCGCCGTGCCGCCTTGCGGCACCTCGTCGCCGTCGAAATCCGGGCGGATGCCGATCATCTGGCCCTGCGGCCGGATGGCGATGTTGAGCGAGCGTTCGACGGCGCGGCCGCCGGTCTCGCGCATCCTGACCGTAACCTTGGCGTCGACCAGCCTGGTGGTCGAGGGCAACTGGTCGACGGAAACCGGGAAGGTCGCCTTGCCGTCGTCGCCGACCACCGGCAGGCCGGTGAACGGGGTGACTGACGGTTCCGCCGACTGCTCGTCGGCGAGGCCGAAGGAATAGCCCTTGAAGCGGTCCCAGGCGCGGGTGGTCGACAGCGTCAGTTCGCCTTCGAGCGCCAGCCCGGCGGCCGGCGCGCCATAAAGGAAGCGGCCGTCGACGGTAACGTTGGCGGTTTCGCCCTGCGCGATCTCCTGCTTGTCGGAGGACAGGTCGAACTCGATGCGATCCGGCACGAAATCCTCGACCAAAAACATCTGGCTGGCGACCGCCGCCTGCTTGGGGTCGGTGTGGATCGCCACCGTCCAGGTGCCGCGCATGGCGTTGGGTTCGAGCGGCAGGTCGACGGCATGGCCGCCGGCCGATGCGCCGTCGCTGACGATGCGGCGGTTCTCGACGCCGTCGGGACGGGTGAAGATGAAGGTCAGCGGCAGGTTCTCGACCGCCTTGGCGGCGCTGTCGCGGGCAAGTGCTGCGACATGGACGTCCTCGCCGGCGCGGTAGATGCCGCGTTCGGTCCAGGCATAGACGTCGAGCGCGCCCGGCGCCGGACGCCCGGTGACGCCGCGATCGGAAAGATCGAAGCCGGCGCGGCCCATGTCGAGGAAGACGAAGTCGCTGTCACCTTGCTCGGCTGTCAGCACGGCCGGCACCATGCCGCCGTCGCCGCGCGTCAGTCCGGGGTTGAAGACGGCGCGGCCTTCCGCGTCCGTGGTCGCGGTGCCGAGGATCTCGTTGTTCCTGGCCAGCAGCGTCAGTTCAGCACCTGATATCGGCTTGGCGGTTGCGAGCGAACGGGCAAAGACGTTCAGCCCGTCCTGCCCGGTATAGGTCGACAGGCCGATATCGGAGACGACGAACCATTGCGTGGCGCGCGAATCATAGTCGTCGTCGTTCTCGTCGACCGGTTGCGCGGTCAGCACATAGACGCCGGGCTTGCGCTGCGGCAGCGCTTCGTCGACCGGGAAGGAGGTGGTGACTTCCTTGTTCAGGTCGTTGTCGATGTCGAGCTGGCCCTGCCAAACCGGCTCGCCCATCTGATCGGAAATGTTGGAGATGTCGTAGCCGTCAAGCTGGCGCAGGAACTGGTAGCCGGACAGAAGCTGGGTCAGCGAGCGGTCGCCGATGCGATAAAGCTTCATTTCGGCGGCGCTCATGTTGACGGTGACGACCGGGATGCCGCGGCGCGCGCCGGCCGGCAGCACGAAGCTGTCGCCGGTGAAACGGGCGGACGGGGCGCGGTCCTGCACATAGATCGACAGCACCACCGGGGTGGAGATCACCTCGCCGATGGCGGCCGGCAGGCCGGGACGGAAGGTCACGTCGTAATGCTGGCCGTGCTCGAGCCCCTCGACGCAGATCTGCTTGTCCTTGGCCTCGACGCCCTTGGGGGCGGCGCTGTCGACGGTGACGAATTGCGCGTAGTCGACGCCGGTTTTGACCAGGTCTTCTGAAAATTGCGCGCAGATGCGTGGCGCGCTGGTGTCGGCGTCGACCGTGTGATCGACGACGCGGAAGCCCTTGCGCGCCTTGAGGTCCTGATAGGCGGCCGTGACCCAGGGCGAACTGGCCAGCGCGAGGCTCGCTTCGTAGGCCTGCAGGGCCGGCCGGGCGAGGTCGCGGCGATCGAGCCCGTCGCCAAGCAGTGCCAGCGCTTCGGCGCGGGTTTTTGTGGTGCGCAGCAATTTGTAGGCGTTGAAGCCGGCGGAGGTGGCGTTCGCCGGCAGGGTCGACGCCTCGGCGCTGTTGGCGGTCGGCTGCACGGCAAGCGTTTCCCGCGCCAGTTCAAGCCAGAGTTGGCCATCGTCGGGCAATACCGAAACCAAAGCCTCGTATTTTTGAACGGCCAAGCGGTGGTCGCCGGTCTGCGACGCTTGCCTTGCCGCCTCCCGCAGCGCCGTCAGCCCTTCGGTGGGCTTGGTGTAGGCCGGGCCGGTGAGCCTGTTGCGGTATTGCTGGGCCTGGTCGGCCATCCAGGCGGGGAAGAAGGCGAGCGCCGGCGGCGCGCCGATATCGGGGTCGCCTTCGACGTTGACGACCTTGCCGGCGACGGCGCCCTTGAAGGGCTTCAGCGTGTTATAGTCGGATTTGAGAAAACACCATTTGGCCTTGGGGTTGTAGGTGAAGGCGCGGCAGGCGGGATCGCCGAGACATGTCGTCGTGCACTGATCGAGGCTGACGTTCTGGTCGGATCTGAGATCGAAGCCGAAATAATCGGAATTGTCCGATGTCACCACCCGGCGCGCTTCGGCCGCTTGCGCGACACTGGCCCAGGCGAAAAAGAGAAGGAAAAGAATCGACAGACCACGAGCCGCGCGCATTGCCATGACACCCCTCCGGACACTGCTTACGTTACGTCCACGTACGTCCAGACATGTTCAAGCTTCGGTCCAGCTTGTCAACACAAGGACGCGGCAGGTTCCCGCCTGCCAACGGTTTCCTTTCCGGCCGATGACCGGTAGTACCTCCACAGGACAGGGATCACGCTTTCTTGCGGCGACGCAGAAGGTGTGAATTCCAAGCCCTGTCCATTTCGGACAATTGGATTGTGGCAATTGGATTGTGGCCCGTTTACGAGCAATTCAGAACTTCATTCCAATTTTAGCTTTGGCCGCTAGTGTAGAGTTGTAATGTCGGCGTATGAAAGGCAGATGTCGGGAGGAACCGCGCCACGGCGCGTGTTTTTGCTCGCCCTGCTTTCCGCCTTGCTATGCTCGACTGCACTGATTGGTGCGAGCGGAAATGCGGCCGCTTTCGAGATCTTCGGCATCAAGCTGTGGGGATCGTCCGAGGATGAAGATGCCGACATCGTCGATCCGCTGCGCTATGCGGTGACCCTCGAGGCGCCCGACGCCGACGAGGATCTCGCCGAGAAATTCGAAAACGCCTCGGCGCTGAAGGACGACGAAGAACGTCCGGTCTCCGGTTCGCTCGGCCTGCTGGCCAAGGCGCGTGCCGACCGCGATCAGCTTGTCGCCGCCCTTTATGCGGACGCCCGCTACGAGGGCGTCGTCACCATTACCATCGAAGGCAAGCCGCTCGACGATTTGCCGCCCGACGCCGAATTCTCGGGTCCGCAGCCGATTCCGGTGGTGATCAACATTGCGGCCGGGCCGAAGTTCACGCTTGGCGACATCAGGCTGGAGGGCGACGCGGCGGGGCTGGCTGGCGCCGATTTCGGCCTGATCGCCGGCGGCGATGCCGGGTCCGGTGCCGTGCTCAAGGCCGAGGCGTCGATCGTGCGGGCGCTCAAGGAGCAAGGCAGGCCGCTGGCCAAGGTGACGGCCCGCGAGATCGTTGCCGATCACGCCACCTCGACGCTCGACGTGACGCTGACCGTGGCCGCCGGGCCGGTTGCCGGCTACGGCGACACCACGGTCGAAGGCACCGAGAAGGTCGACCGCGATTTCACCGAATACATGACCGGCCTGAAGCGCGGCCGCCAATATTCGCCGGAAGAGGTCGACGAGGCGCGCGACCGGCTGCTCGGGCTGGAAGTCTTCAACAGCGTCACGCTGAAAGAGGCCGACGGTCTCGACGCCGACGGCAACATCCCGATCGGCGTTGAAGTGAGCGAGCGCAAGCCGCGCTATTTCGGTCTTGGCGGCACCTTCTCCAACACCGAGGGGCTCGGCCTCGAAGGCTATTGGGGTCACCGCAATCTGTTCGGCCGTGCCGAAAAACTGCGCATCGAGGGCGAAATCAGCGGCATCGGCAGCAACGAACTGACCGAGCTCAACTACAATGCCGGCATCATGTTCGAAAAGCCGGGCGTGGTCGGGCCGGCGTCTAAATTCTTCGCCGGCGCCAACACCGTGCTGGAGCATCCCGACGCCTACGACCGTTTCTCGGTCAAGGGCAACACCGGCCTGTCGTATGACCTCGACCGGCAGCAGACGGTTTCGGCGGAAGTCGCGCTCGACTATTCGAAGATCACCGATTCCTTCGGCAAGCACACTTTTCTGATCGCCAGCATTCCGCTGCGCTATGTCTACGACAACCGCGACAACCGGCTCAACCCGACGACCGGATTCAGGGCGCTGGCCTATGCCGAGCCGAGCTACGACATTTTGAACGGTGCCGCCTTCGTCAAGCTTAGGGGCGAAGGATCGGCCTATCAGTCGCTCGACGCGGCCTCGAAGTTCGTCCTGGCCGAACGCGTCGCCATCGGCTCGATCATCGGCGCCGGCCTTCAGGATGTTCCGGCCGACCGGCGCTTCTATTCCGGCGGCGGCGGCTCGGTCCGCGGTTATGCCTATCAGGGCATCGGTCCGAAGGACGCCGACGGAGAGCCGATCGGCGGGCTGTCCTTCTTCGAGACCTCGTTCGAGATGCGCATCGCCATCACCGACACGATCGGCGTCGTGCCGTTCGTCGATGCCGGCACCGTCTCGACCGATCAATTCCCGGATTTTTCCGGCATGAAGGTCGGCGCCGGCGTCGGCTTGCGCTATATTACGCCGTTCGGACCGTTGCGCATCGATGCGGCGGTGCCGCTCAACCCGGATCCCGACGACCCGGATTTCGGCATCTATGCCGGTATCGGCCAGGCGTTTTGATGACAATGTTCAAGCGCATCCGTCGCATTGCCCTTTACACGCTGCTCGTCCTGGTGGCGGCGGTGGTCGGTGCGCTCGTCGTGCTGACCAAGACCGAGCGCGGCCGCGCCAATCTCGCCGGCATCATCTCGACCGTGGCGTCGACCGATGACCAGAAGGTCACGGTCAGCGGCATCGACGGCATCTGGTCCGGCGCGCTGACGGTCGACCATGTGGTGCTGGAGGATCGCCAGGGCGCCTGGCTGGTGGCGCGCAAGGTGGCCGTCGACTGGTCGCCGCTGGCGCTTCTGTCGAAAAACTTCAGCGCCGGCCGCATCGGCGCCGATCGCATCGAGCTGGCGCGGCTGCCGGTGGCCGGCACGCAGCCGAGCCAAGGTGGCGCCACCACGCTGCCGGTGTCGCTCGACATCAAGCAGATCGACCTGCCGGAAATCGCGCTCGGGCAGGCGCTGGCCGGCAGCGGTATCGCCGAGCTCGCCGCCAAGGGATCGTTCAAGGCCGATGCGGCGCCATTGGCGCTCGCAACCAGCCTCAACATCACCCGCCGCGACGGCAAGCAAGGCAAGCTCGACGCCAACATCCATTTCGCGCCCGCCGACAACAAGCTGGACCTCGATCTGAAGGCGTCGGAGCCGGCCGGCGGCATCATCGCCAATCTGCTCAAATTGCCGGATGCGCCGCCGGTCAACATCGCCGTCACCGGCACCGGGCCGGTCGCCAATTGGAGCGGCATCGGTACCTTCGTCGTCGACGGCCAGATCGTCACCCAGCTCACAGGTCGCCACCAGCTCACCGACAAGGGCAACTATGTCGAGGCCAAGGGCGACGGCGACTTCCAGCGCTTCTTGCCCGACAATCTGAAATCCTTGTTTGCCGGCAAGACCAGCTTCGACCTCGCCGGAACCGCGATCGTGACGGGCGGCGTCGAGGTCGAGCGCGCCAGCATCGACAGCGATGCCGTGCATGGCACCGCCGCGGGCATCATCGACCCCAACGGCGCCAGCGACCTTTCGGTGGAACTCGCCGCCAAGGGTCCACCAATCGTGCTCAGCCTCGGCGCCGCGGCGCAGCCGGTGACGGTCGCGATCACCGGCGCCACGGCTCGCGCATTCGGCGGCGGCGAGGCGCCGATAATCGACATCGGCGCGTCCCTGGTCTCGGTGGTGGCGGGCGGCACGCGGGTGGACGATCTGGTGGCCGAAATCCATTCCGACGGCTTTGACATCCAGGACCGCAGCGGACCGGTCACCATCAAGCTTATCGCCGGCGGCCTGAACACCGACGTGGCGACTCTGGCGCCGCTGGTGACCGGCAGGGTCACCGCCGACCTCGCCGGGTCGGTCAGCAAGGACGAGATCGTCGTCGATCAAGGCACGCTGCGCAGCGATGCGCTCAATGCCTCGGTGACATCCAAGGTGACGCTGGCCGATCTGGCGATGACGCTCAAGATGAATGCCGATGCCGTCTCGACTGCGCTGCCGCCGCAGATCCGCCCGGTTCTCGGCGAGCGTGTGACATTCTCGGCGACCGCGACCCGCGACCCGCAAGGCTTGTTTGCCGCCAATGCGCTGCAACTCAATTCGGGCTCGCTCAGCGCCAGCGGCACCGCCAGCGCGACGGGCACCGACATCCAGGCCGACATCAGGGGCACGCTCGGCGATGTCTCGGTGCTGTCGCCGATGGTTGGCGTACCGGTCGGCGGGGCCGTCAATTTCGCGCTGACGGCGAGCGGCACGCGCTCGGCGCCGGATTTCTCGGTCTCGGCCGACAGCGACAGCCTGACCGCGTCGGGCCGGACGGTCAAGACGATCAAGCTGACAGCGACGGGCAAGGCCGACATCGTCAATCCCGCTGCCGATGTCGCACTGACAGGGTCCGTCGACGACCAGCCGCTCGATCTCAGGGCATCTTTGGTGACGCGCGGCGGAACGCGTTCCCTCAACGGGCTTAACCTGTCGCTGGCCGACAACAAGGTCTCGGGCGATCTCGTGCTCGACGACAGCTTGCTGCCGCTCGGCACGCTGACCCTCGAAGCGCCCGATATCGGCCCGCTGGCCGCGCTTGCCGGGCAGACGGCGGCCGGCGACGTGCAGGGCAGCATCCGCCTCTCGAATGATGGTGGCGCGCCGACGGTAGTCATCGATATGACGAGCGGGTCTATTTCCCGCGGCGATCTGGCGGCGAAGACCATCGCCGTCAACGCGCTGGTCGCCAACTTTCTCAAGGCGCCGGCGATCTCCGGCACGATCAAGGCCCATACGGTCACATCAGGCGCCACCGTGATCAGCGGCATCGGTGTCGATTTGAAGCGCGACGGCGACTGGACCGGGTTTTCCGGCGGCGCCACCGTCGCCGGCATTCCGGCCA
>NZ_AZUX01000024.1:0-98121 GCF_000513915.1 Mesorhizobium sp. WSM2561 | reverse complement strand
GTTGCAAGCGCAGAAATTGCAAGGTCGTTTGCCGCAAAAAGCGGCAATCCGGGGGAGGTTTCCATGCGTCCTGTTTCGATAATGCTGGCATGCACGATCTTGAGTTTTTCCGCCGCCCAGTCGCCGTCGTTCGCAAGAGGATGCAGGCAGGTGCTGGAATCGGATGTGAAAATCACGAGCATGCGCCTCTATGCCGACATCCTGGCCAATGCCGCCCGCAACGGCTGGGANTACACGCCTGAATCGATCGTCAGCGGCTCAAAGCGGCATTTCGAGGAGATGAAGCTCCAGTTGAATGACGCCGGCTATGAGATCATGCCCGTCGGCGTCCGCCTGTATTGCAAGCGGTGGGATAAGCTCGCCGCCCGCTAGCAACCAGCGATCCGCCCTTTGCGGCGCAAGCTTTGCCGAGACATCGATATGTCGAAGGTGCAGGCCAACTGTCTGCTTCTGCTTGCCGCTGCCTTTTGGGGCTTCGGCAATGTTGCGCAGAAGACTGTGCTGGATCATCTCGATCCGCTCAGCGCCTTGGGCATGCGCTGCCTGATCGCGGGGCTCATGGCCGCGCCGCTGACGGGGCTCGAATGGGGAACGAAATCCGGGCCAGGCTACCGGATGAGCCTCGCCAAAGTCAGCGCTCTGTTCTCGATATCCATCATCATCCAGCAGGTCTCCTATCTCGAGACGTCGGTTACCAATGCGAGTTTCCTGGTGAGCACCGCAACGGTGATGACACCGCTTGCCGCCTGGTTGCTGATTGGCGAGCGCCCGACTGCTGTCGGCGGGCTTGCGGCTGCCATGACATTGGCCGGTGTCCTGCTGCTGTCCGGAGGCTTGATCACCAGCTTCAGCCAGGGCGATCTCGCTGCGACACTTTCGGCCGCGTGCTACGCGCTGTGGATGGTGGAGCTTGGTCGCCACATGCAGACCCACGGCGCGCCGGTCGCGGCGGCTGCCGCGCAATTTCTCGGCGCCGCCGTGATCACGCTGCCGCTCGGCGCCCTTCTGGGTAATCTGTCGCTGGCCGCCATCAGCGATGCCGCCCCGGAACTCGCCGTGCTCGGCATCTTCTCGACCGGGGCCGCCTTCGGCATGCAGACGATCGCTCAACGCTTCACGTCGGCCAGCCATGCCGCGGTGATCGTGAGCGCAGAGAGCGTGTTCGGAGCGGTTGGCGCCGCCATATTTCTGGGCGAGCGGCTGTCGCCGATCGGAGCAGCCGGTGCTGCGGTCATATTTGGATCAATCACCTTGCTGTCGCTGACAACCGACAAAATCAGCAAGCCGGCGGTGGCAGACTGAGAGATCGTCCCGGCAGTCCGGCGAACCCCGCGAAGCCGCCCGCCCGTTCTTGCGGAAATCTCCGGCCTTGGCTAGCATCCGCCCGCCGGCGCCGAGCGGAGGAGAACGTCGCGGTGGACCGGCTGGAGCGCCGTTGCGTCCCCTTGGGCGCTCAAAGGACACTCCATTTCTGGATCGACGCAGGAATTTTCGGAAAACCGGAACCGGTTTTCGGGTTCATGCGCTCATGTGGGAGGAGACTAAATTGATCAACAGACGTGAATTCCTGCTGTCGTCCGTGGCGATGGGCACGATGGCGCTGGCCGCTCCGCAACTGGCTTTCGCCCAGGACAAGCTGACCATCCTTGGTTCGGTGCCGAGCCTCGGCTTTCCGTTCTTCGTGCACATGCTGAACCAGATCAAGGCGGAAGCTCAGGCGCAGGGCGTCAATCTTGTCGAAAGCGACGGCCAGAACTCGGCGCCCAAGCAGACCGCCGATATCGAGGCAGCGCTCGTGCAGAAGGTCAACGCCATCGTCATCTCGCCACTCGACGTCAACGCGCTGGCCCCGGCCATCGAGCAAGCGATCCAGGCCGGCGTCCCCGTCGTCACCATCGACCGCCGCGTCGACGGGGTCGAAGGCATCCTCGCCCATGTCGGCGCCGACAACGTCAAGGGCGGCGAGGCCGAAGCGCAGGCCATGGTGGCGGCTTTCCCGAACGGCGCCAAGATCTTCCATCTGCAGGGCCAGCCAGGTGCTGGGCCCGCGATCGACCGCAACAAGGGCGTGCACAACGTCCTCGACCCGATGAAGGACAAGTACCAGATCATTTTTGAGCAAACCGCCAATTTCGCCCGCGCCGAGGCGCTCTCGGTCACCGAGGCCGGCCTTGCCGCCAACGGCAAGCCCGACGCGATCATCTGCGCCAACGACGACATGGCGCTTGGCGCGGTCGAAGCCTGCGCGGCGCGCAACTTCACCGACGTCAAGATCTACGGCTTCGATGCGCTTCCCGAAGCGCTGGTCGCCGTGCGCGACGGCAAGCTGGCCGGCACCGTCGAACAGTTCCCCGGCGAGCAATCGCGCACCGCGGTGCAGATCGCCGTCGCCTACGCCAAGGACAAGACCGAGCCCAAGGAAAAGCTCGTCCTGCTGACGCCGATCGTCATCGGCAAGGACAATCTCGACAAGGCGGAAAGGCTGGGCGAGACGAAGTAGAGCAATTGGTAAGGCCGGCGGGACAGCACCCCCCTCTGGCCTGCCGGCCATCTCCCCCGCAAGGGGAGAGATTGGCAGCTTCGCTGGCTACGCCTTTTCTTCAACGTTGGTGATTGGCGAAAGCCGTGACGACATCCGATCTCCCCCCTTGCGGGGGAGATGTCCGGCAGGACAGAGGGGGGTGTTCAAGCGCCGAGAGATGGCGTGAAAACTGCATCGAGGAAGCAACTTTTGTCCGTCACTGAAGCCGTCGCGCCATCTCCCCCCCTCCTCGCCGTCGAAGGCGTGACCAAGCGCTTTGCCGGCGTGACTGCGCTCAGCGATGTCTCGCTCGAGGTTCGGCCCGGCGAAATCCTCGGCCTGCTCGGCGAGAACGGCGCCGGCAAGTCGACGCTGCTCAAGATCCTGTCCGGCGTGATGCCGCCGTCCAGCGGCCGCATCGTCTTCGACGGCGTCGAATTCAATCCGAACAATCCGCAGGATGCCAAGCGCCTCGGCATCGTCACCATCTACCAGGAACTGAGCCTGATCCCGACGCTGACCGTAGCGGAAAATATTTTCATCGGCCGCGCGCCGCTCGGGCGCTTCGGCCTGGTCAGCTGGCGGAAGATGGAGGTAGACTCGCGCGCGATCATCGCCCGCGTCGGCCTCGACCTCGACCCGGCGACGCCGGTGTCGGCGCTGTCGGTGGCCGAGCAGCAGCTGGTCGAGATCGCCCGCGCGCTGTCGCTGAAGAGCCGGCTCATCATCATGGACGAGCCGACCTCGGCGCTGACCGAAACCGAAGTGCAAAAACTGATGTCGATCATGGGCCGGCTGCGCAAGGACGGCGTCGCCATCATGTTCGTCACCCACCGGCTGGAAGAGGCCTCCGCGATCTGCGACCGCATGACAGTGCTGCGCGACGGCAGGCTGGCCGGCCATCTCGACCGCGATGGCGGGCCGATCAAGCTGCCGAAAATCATCGAAAAAATGGTCGGCCGCGCCGCGTCCGAGCTTTATGCCAGGCCGACGCTGCGCGATGTCGCCGGTGACGTCAGGCTTTCCGTGCGCGGCCTGCGCACGGTGCGCGATCCGCAGGCGCCGCACGCCATCGTGCTCGAAGGCATCGATCTCGACCTCAAGGCCGGCGAGATCCTCGGCGTCGCCGGCCTCGTCGGCTCCGGCCGCACCGAGCTTGCCCGCGCCATCTTCGGCGCCGACCGCATCGCCGCCGGCACCATCACCCTCGACGGCAAGACGATCGCGCCTGAAACACCGGCCGACGCCATCGCCCTCGGCATCGGCCTGGTGCCGGAAGACCGCAAGCATCAGGCGATCTTCGCCGCGCTCGGCATTCTCACCAACTTTTCCGTCGCAGCGCTCGGCCGCTACTCCAACGCTCTCGGCTTCATGGCCGAGCGCCGCGAGCGCCAGGCGCTGGCGAGCTACAGAAAAACGCTGTCGATCCGCATGGCCTCGCCCGAGCAGCCCATCGAGGGGCTGTCCGGCGGCAACCAGCAGAAGGTCATCCTCGCCCGCTGGCTGGCGCGCGACCCCAAGGTGCTGATCGTCGACGAGCCGACGCGCGGCGTCGATGTCGGCGCCAAGGCCGAGGTGCACCAGATCCTGGTGCAGCTCGCCGGGCGCGGCATCGCCATCATGATGATCTCGTCCGAATTGCCCGAAGTGCTCGCGGTGTCGGACAGGATCGTCACCATGCGGCGCGGCCGCATCACCGGCGAGATGCCGGGCATCGAGGCGACAGAGGAAAAACTGATGGAACTGATGGCGCTCGATCAAACGCAGGAAGCGACGCAATGACCAGCACGACCGAACAGAGCCAGCGCGGCGGCATCAATGTCGCGCGCCTGCTGATGAGCTTCGGCCCGCTGATGTTCCTGGCGCTGCTGATCGTCGTTTTCACCGTGCTGAAGCCGAGCTTCATCGACCCGATCAACATCTTCAACATCATGCGGCAGATCTCTATCACCGGGCTGATCGCGCTCGGCATGACCTTCGTCATCCTCACCGCCGGCATCGACCTGTCGGTCGGTTCGCTGCTGGCTTTCTGCGGCATGGTCGCGGCGGTGGTGGCCAAGGGCGGCACCGCCAACACGCTGTCGCTGTCGACGTCTGGCGCACAAGGCTATGGCTGGTTCGCCGCCCTTCTGGCTGCCGTCGTCGTCGGCGCCCTGGCCGGCGGCGTCCAGGGCTTTGCCATCACCCGGCTGAAAGTGCCGCCCTTCGTCGTCACGCTTGGCGGTCTCACCGTCTTTCGCGGCCTGACGCTGACGATCTCCAATGGCGGCCCGATCTCCGGCTTCGACGCCTCGATGCGCTGGTTCGGCACCGGGCTGATCGGCCCGGTCCCGGTGCCGGCGATCATCTTCGCGGCGGCGGCGGTCCTCTGCCACATCGTCCTGCGCTACACGCGCTACGGCCGCGCCGTCTACGCCGTCGGCGGCAATGCCGAGGCGGCGCGGCTCTCCGGCCTGCGCGTCGACCGCATCCTGATCTCGGTCTACATCATCGTCGGCTTCTTCGCCGGCCTTGCCGCCTTCGTGCTGTCGGCCAGGCTCAATTCCTCGGAAGCCGTCGCCGGCATCGGCTACGAGCTGACGGTGATCTCGGCGGTGGTCATCGGCGGCACCTCGCTGTTCGGCGGCATTGGCTCGGTCGGCGGCACGGTGGTGGGCGCGGCACTGATCGGCGTGCTGCAGAACGGGCTGCAGTTCAACAACGTCTCGTCCTACACGCAAAGCATCGTCATCGGCCTGATCCTGATCCTCGCCGTGGCCTTCGACCGCTGGCTGAAATCGCGGGTACGGCGGTGAGGGGGAACTGCCTTCCCTTCTCCCCTTGTGGGAGAAGGTGTCGCCGAAGGCGACGGATGAGGGGTGCTCCAGCTTGACGCTACGCGGAGTCAATGCTGGGATGGGCACTATTACCGACGCCTCATTCCGTCCAACACCCCGTCTCGGCGCTAACGCGCCGATCCACCTTCTCCCACAAGGGGAGAAGGGAAGTGCGCCTCAATAATCCATGCCACCGCCGGGCATTACCGGTGCGGCAGCTTCCTTCTTCGGCTTCTCGGCCACCATCGCCTCGGTGGTGACGAGCAGGCCGGCGACCGACGCGGCGTCCTGCAGAGCGGCGCGCACCACCTTGACCGGGTCGATCACGCCTTGCGCGTAGAGATCGCCGAACTCGTTGGTCTGAGCGTTCCAGCCATAGCCGAATTCGGTCTTCTCGCGCAGCTTGCCGACAATGATCGAACCTTCCGCACCGGCATTCTCGGCGATCTGGCGCACCGGCTGCTCGATGGCGCGACGCACGATCTCGACGCCGGTCTTCTGGTCGGGATTGTCGACGGCGACATTGTCAAGCGCCTTCGCCGCCCTGAGCAGCGCCACGCCGCCGCCGGGCAGTATGCCTTCCTCGACCGCAGCGCGGGTGGCGTGCATGGCGTCGTCGACGCGGTCCTTGCGCTCCTTGACCTCGACCTCGGTCGAGCCGCCGACGCGGATGACGGCGACGCCGCCGGCGAGCTTGGCCAGCCGTTCCTGCAGCTTCTCGCGGTCATAGTCGGAGGTGGTCTCCTCGATCTGCGCCTTGATCTGGCTGATGCGCGCCTGGATCTCGTCCTTGCGGCCGGCACCGTCGACGATCGTGGTGTTCTCCTTCTCGATCAGCACCTTCTTGGCGCGGCCGAGCATCTCCAGCGTGACGTTTTCAAGCTTGATGCCGAGATCCTCGCTGATTGCCGTGCCGCCGGTCAGGATGGCAATGTCTTCCAGCATCGCCTTGCGGCGGTCACCAAAACCCGGCGCCTTGACGGCTGCAACCTTCAGGCCGCCGCGCAGCTTGTTGACGACCAGCGTCGCCAGCGCCTCGCCTTCGACATCCTCGGCGATGATCAGCAGCGGCTTGCTCGATTGCACTGCGGCTTCGAGCACCGGCAGCATGGCCTGCAGGTTGGACAGCTTCTTCTCGTGGATCAGCACATAGGGCTCTTCGAGCTCGACGCGCATCTTGTCCTGGTTGGTGATGAAATAAGGGCTGAGATAGCCGCGATCGAATTGCATGCCCTCGACGACTTCGAGCTCAGTCTCGGCGGTCTTGGCCTCCTCGACCGTGATGACGCCCTCATTGCCGACCTTTTGCATCGCTTCGGCGAGGAAGCGGCCGATCTCGGCATCGCCATTGGCCGAGATGGCGCCGACCTGGGCGATCTCGTCGTTCCTTGTCACCTTGCGGGCATTGGCCTTGAGTTCGGCGACGATGGCGTCGACCGCCTTGTCGATGCCGCGCTTCAGGTCCATCGGGTTCATGCCGGCGGCAACCGCCTTGGCGCCTTCCTGGACGATCGACTGCGCCAGAACGGTAGCGGTCGTCGTGCCGTCGCCGGCGACGTCGCTGGTCTTCGAGGCGACCTCGCGCACCATCTGCGCACCCATGTTCTCGAACTTGTCCTCAAGTTCGATTTCCTTGGCGACGGTAACACCGTCCTTGGTGATGCGCGGGGCGCCGAATGACTTGTCGAGGATGACATTGCGGCCCTTGGGACCGAGCGTCACTTTCACCGCGTCGGCGAGGATGTTGACACCGCGCAACATCTTCTCGCGGGCTTCGGTATGGAATTTCACATCCTTGGCAGCCATTGGATAACTCCTTCAAATAGGCAGCTTTTCGTTGACTGATTGCTTGTTCAGGCCCCACTCAGGCGGCCTTCTTTTTTATCTGGTCGGTCAATTCGATCACGCCCAGCACGTCGCTTTCCTTCATGATGAGCTGGTCCTCGCCGTTGAGCTTGATCTCGGTGCCCGACCATTTGCCGAACAGGATGCGGTCGCCGACCTTGACGTCGAGCGGCTGCAACTGTCCGCTATCGTCGCGCGCGCCGGGGCCGGCGGCGATGACCTCGCCTTCCTGCGGCTTCTCCTTGGCTGTGTCAGGAATGATGATGCCGCCCGCGGTCTTCTCGTCGACCTCGATGCGGCGGACCAGGATACGGTCATGCAATGGACGGAACGCCATGTCGTTCTCCTCATGGGACAAACAGATTTTCTTGGACCTCCCTTCGCAGGCGACCAGTGGGTCGGTGCGACGGTGCGCGACCCCGCTCAGGCATCACGCGCCTATCGAATTAGTCTGCCTATCCAGCCTTTCAAGAGGACGCCGACAAAATTTTAGCACTCGCCGTTGCCGAGTGCCAACGCACCGTAATAACGCACTGTAATAATGGCGCTATTCCAGGATTTGAAACGACGGATGCCGCTTGAAATCGGGGCGCAACCTTCCGACAGCGTTGTCGATCCCGGCACCGTCTGCCTGGCGGCCGGAACCGATGAGGAAGCGGAGGCGTTTTTGCATGCGGAGGATGGACGTCCGATCGTTCGGAAAGGAGACGGCCATGGTCGGCAATGAGTTCCAGGTCAGCAACGAATTCCAGCTCCAGATGCAGGGTTTTGGCCTGACGACGGCAGAGATCCATTATCGTCTTCCCGACCATCGGGACCTGCTGCAGCTCTTCATCTGGCAGGAATACGACATCGCCCCGGATTTCCCGACGCTGAAGCATTTCCTCGAATTTTGGGAACGTGAGATCGAGGGCCCGCTGCATTCCGTGCGCGTCGCCCATCACCGTCTGATCCAGCCCTCCGAATGGCGGGCGGTGGACGGCGTCATTACGCTGCAGTGAGATGATGAAAGGCGGCGCTTTTCATGAAAGGCGCCGCCTCTGCAGCACAGCGCTTCCGCCCCGGCTTCAGGTTCCCCGGCTTCAGGTTCATTGGCGTTCAGGTGGATTGATATTCGGGTGGATTAACGTCCCGTGACCAGCAGTCCGGCGGTGCGCGCCGCCTTGACGAAGGCGGTGCGCGCCTCGCGGGCGGTGCGCCAACCGTCGAGCGCGTCGCGGCAGGCGCGATAGGCTGCGCGCCAGTTGCGGCCGCGCGCTCGGTCCGGCCATTGCTTCATGCATTCGATGGCTTCCCAGCTGCTGGCGACCTTGCGCTCTCCGACGGATTGGAGCTTCAGCGTGATCGGCTCGGAAAATGGGACGTCGTTCATCACTTCCTCCTTTTCTTTTTGAGAATAACCAGGAAGGCGGCCCGATCGGCGCCCGACTGACGAGATGGTTCGTATGGCTGCACGCTTCAAGACCTCCCCCGTCTCCCAGTCTGCTTGCCGAAACCCGGCGCTATATGTCGTCGTCCGGCGGTTCGAGAAGCCCGATCAGCGTCGCCACCCTTGCCGACGGCAGCGGGCGGCCCTCGTTGACCAGCGCCTCATCGGCGCCAACCCAGGCAAAGGCCTCGCGCAACTCTTCGATCGTCGCGCCGGTCGAGGCGATGTCGGCGATGACGGCGTCGTCGACCGGGCCCAGCACCGAAATGATGTCGTCGCGTGTCATGGTCATGATGTCCTCCATGCGGCGTGCCGGCGCGACCCTCAAACGACGGTTGAAACTGGCATTGCCAGCACAATCGGGGCCAGTACAATCCGGCAACAAAAATTCTGGCAGCGGGACAGAATCTGGGTCTTGATTTCGGCCTGACAATAACCAAATGAAAATTGCCGGTTGCCGAATGGGACCGGCAGAACCCAGGGAGCGCCAAGCTCTTTGGCGTCCCTCGTACTATGTTGCTCCACGGAGGATGTAGCTATGAGAACCGCATTCGACTTTTCCCCGCTCTATCGGTCGAGCATCGGTTTCGATCGCATCTTCAACCTGCTGGAAAACGCGCCTCAGGCAGTCGAAACCTGGCCGCCCTATGACATCGAGCGAAGCGACGAGAACCCCTATCGGGTGAGGATCGCCGTCGCCGGCTTTTCCGAGAACGATCTCGACATCAGCCACGAGCCGAACCTTCTCATCGTCTCTGGCGAGCGCAAGGAACAGGACGAGGTTGAATATCTCCATCGCGGCCTTCCGGTGCGCCCGTTCACACGGCGCTTCGAGCTTTCCGATCACATGACGGTCACCGGCGCCTCGCTCAACAACGGCCTGCTGACGATCGACCTCGTGCGCCAAGTGCCCGAAGAGATGAAGCCGCGTCGCATCACGATCGCCAAGCAAGACGGCGCGCCGAAGGCCGGACAGGTCGAGAAGCCGAAGCAGGCCGCCTGAGCGAAGGCGATATCTGGCGTTCGCCTTTGACACAACCAGTCGAGAAAGGAGAACAGCAATGGCTATTCGTGATCTCATACCCTGGGGCCGGGAGAACAGTCCGGTTCCCAGCTTCTATCGTGACGAGGACCGCGACCCGTTCATGGCGTTGCATCGCGAGATGAACCGCCTGATCGACGACGCCTTCCGCGGCTTCGAAACGCGCATGCCGATGCTCAGCGGATTTTCGTCGGCGCGCGGCAGCTGGCCGAGCGTCGAAATCGCCGACGGCGAGAAGGAGATCCGCGTGACCGCGGAAATTCCCGGCATGGACGAAAAGGACGTCGAGGTGATGCTCGATGACGGCGTGCTGACGCTGCGTGGCGAGAAGCGCTCCGAGACCGAGGACAAGGACAGGCAGTTCTCCGAGCGGTTCTACGGCCGCTTCGAGCGCCGCATCCCGCTCGGCTACGAGGTCGAGGAGGACAAGGTGAACGCCGCCTTCCATAACGGCGTGCTCACCGTGACGCTGCCCAAGACGGAGCGCGCACGGACGAAAGCCAAGCGCATCGCCATCAGTGGCAGTGCCGCCAGCCCCGGCAAGAGCAAGCACTGACGACATGGGCAGCCGGACGCGCCAGCCGCGCCCGGCTGCGCAGATCCGCGCTCCCCGCCAAAGGCGCGGGCTTCATTTGTTTGGCCGATGCGCCTGACGGTGCGAAGGCCGCATAGTGAGTATCTACGGAGCATTGAGTAGCAGCGTCGCTACCGTGGCGTTCCTGGCGCACAGGCTACGGAGCCCGTCATCCCTTGGGGTGGCGGGCTTTCGTATCAATTGTCGGCTTTATCGGCCTGTCGGAGCCGAGCGAAAAGTCCTTCCCCATCCGCTTCTTGTCACCTGTCACGATCGCGGGCGGAGGCGGCAGCCACCCGTCTCAAATCGCCTCGCGCTGCCGTTCCGGCGTGGCGACCAGCAAGGCCGCGGCGGCGTTGGCGGCAGCAAGTGCGGCCTCGACCCGATGGCCGCGGGCAAGGCCTGCCGCGAACGCGCCGACGAACTCGTCGCCGGCGCCATGGGTGCTGACCACCTTCACCGGAAGGGCGGCCCGCGCGAACGCCTGGCCGTCGCGGCCGCAATAGGCAACGCCCTCCCCGCCGGCCGTGACGATCGCCGCCGGGTAGAAATCGATCAGCATGCGTGCCGCCTCGGCAGCACCCTCGAGCGTATCGACGACCGCAACGCCGGCCAAAAATTCCGCCTCGATGGCGTTGACGATGACGATATCGGTGAGTGCGATCAATTCGCCGGACAGTTTTCGCGCGGGGGCGGCGTTGAGCACGACGCGGCCGCCATGCGCCTTCACCGCCCGCGCTGCGGCAATGTTGGCGGCTTCCGGCACCTCGTTCTGCAGCAGCAGCACCGCCGTTTGCGCAACCATCTCGGTCGCGGCCACGATGTCCTTCTCGCCCAAGGTGAGATTGCTGCCCGAGACGATCACCGCGCCATAATCGCCGCCGGCGTCGAAGATCGCCACGCTCATGCCCGAGCCGGCGCCAGGTGCGCCCCGCACGAAGCGGCTGTCGACGCCGCGGCGCGCGAGATTGCCGACAAGCGCGCGGCCGAAATCGTCATCGCCGACGGCGCCGATCATTGCCGAGCGCACGCCGGCCCGCGCCGCCGAGACCGCCTGGTTGCCGCCCTTGCCGCCGCATTTCGGCTGCCAGGCATGGCCGGTCACGGTTTCGCCCTTGCGCGGGCGGTCAGGCGCTTCGACCATGATGTCGTAATGCAGGCTGCCGAACACGGTGACCAGCGGAGCTGTCATGTGTTCCAATCTTTCATGTGTCCCGATCCTTCATGAGCCGCCCTTGTCCCGGCGTTTCGAGGTCACCGCCGACATCGTGCGGCCGAGATTGCGCTCCGCCGCCTGGTAGTCGCGCTGTGCCACCGCGACGAACAGCGCGTCGAGAATGTTGAGCTGGGCGATGCGCGCCGCCGCGTTCTCGCCCATCAATGGCGAGCCCTGCGCGGTCGAGCACAGCACGATGTCGGCGACGGCGGCCAGCGGCGAGTTGTCGTAATTGGTGATCGCCAGCGTCCGCGCACCGCTCTTGCGGGCGAGATGGATGGCATCGATGACGGCGCTGGTGTTGCCGGAATGCGAGAAGCCGACGGCGATGTCGTCGGCGCCGAGCAGCGAGGCCGACATCAGCATCATGTGCGAATCGTCGTAGACGGATGCGCGGATGCCGATGCGCAGGAATTTGTGCGAGACGTCGCGCGCGATCTGCGCCGAACCGCCGACGCCATAGAAATCGCGGTTCCTGGCGCGGTACAAAAGATCTGCGGCGCGGTCGAAATCGTCCATGTCGAGGATCGCCAGCGTCTCCTCCAGCGCCTGGATCGAGGTGCGGAACACTTTTTGGACGATCTCGGCCGAACTGTCGTCGACCGACAGCTCCTGGTGCATTTCTGCGGTCGGCAGGCGGCTGTATTCATAGACTGCGGTGCGGAAGTCGCGATAGCCGGAAAAGCCCAGTTTCTTGGCGATTTTCACCACCATCGCCTCCGACACGCCGGCCTCCTCGGCGATCTGCCTGAGCGGAATGGTCTCGTCGAAGCCGCGCCGTCCGAACACGGTTTCCACCACCTTCGCCTCGAGCGGTGTCAAATGCGGCATCATCATGCGGATGCGCGGTCCTACTGCTTTCAGATCCAGGCTGGTCAAGGTCATCCACGTCCCCTCGTCACGCGATCGATGAGCATCGCGGCGAGGATTATAAGGCCAGTTGCCAGCAGCTGATAGAAAGACTGGACATTCATCAGCGTCAGGCCGTTGCGCATGGTGCCGAGGATGACGGCGCCCAGGATGGTGCCGACGACGCTGCCCTTGCCGCCCATCAGCGAGGCGCCGCCGATGGCCGCCGCGGCAATCGCATCGAGCTCCCAGAGATTGCCGAGAATGGGCTCGGCGGCACCCAGCCGGCCGATCAGGATCTGCGCGGCGAGGGCCGCCAGCAGGCCCGAGATCATGTAGGCGGCGATCTTGGTGCGAGCGATCGGCACGCCGGCTATGTAGGCCGCCTCCTCATTGCCGCCGACGGCGAGCAGATATTCGCCGAACGGCGTCTTCTTGAGGATGATCCAGGTAATCAGCGCGACCACGGCCACGATGATGACCGCCAATGGCAATCCGAACAGCGAGCCGTTGAAGATGGCGCGGAAGCCGGCTGGCAGGCCGAGCACCGGATTGCCGCCGGTATAGATCAGCGCCAGCGCCCGGTAGGTGCTGAGCGTTCCCAGCGTGACGATGAAAGGCTGCAGCCCGGCATAGGCGACGAGCACGCCGTTGAGCAGGCCGCAGACGAGGCCGATGGCGACGCCGGCGGCGATGGCCAGTGGAAACGGCACGCCGGCAACCAGCATCGAGGCCGAGATGACGGCCGAAAGGGCTGCCGTCGGCCCGACCGACAGATCGATGCCGCCCGAGATGATCACCAGCGTCATGCCCAACGCCAGGCAGGCGTTGATGCTCGACTGCTGCAGGATGTTGATCAAATTGCGCTCGGCAAAGAAGCCCGGGACCAGCGCGCCGAAGACGGCGAGGATAACCACCAGGCCGATCAGCGTGCCGGCATCGCGCAGGGAAAACCGGTGCAGGAATTCGGCCCGTGGGCGCGCTGCTGTGTGTTCGGTTACATCAGTCATCTGCTCGTCCTGTCCGTTATGCACCGGCCCGATGGCCCTGCGCCTTGCCGGCCTTGAGTCTCCGATTGGGGTATGGCGTGCGCCGCGATCGCCTGTTCGCTGAGATGCGCCCAGTCGAGTTCGGCGGCGACCGTGCCGTCGCGCATGACCAGCACGCGGTCGGCGAGCCGGATCACCTCGGGAAGCTCGGACGACACGACGACGACCGAATGGCCTTCGGCGGCGAGCTCCTCGATCAAATGGTAGATCTCCGCCTTGGCGCCGACATCGATGCCGCGCGTCGGCTCGTCGAACAAAAGGATGCGCGTTCCCGCCGCCAGCCAGCGGCCGATGATCGCCTTCTGCTGGTTGCCGCCGCTGAACAGCCGGATCGGCCGCTCGAGCAGGAACGGCCTGAGATTGACCCGCTTCATCTTCTCGGCCGCGACCCGTTTCAGCCTGGCGTGATCGATGACGCCGCGCGGTGCGAACACGCCCATCGAGGCCAGCGCCATATTGCTGGAGATCGACCGCAGCGGCACGATGCCTTCGCGCTTGCGCTCCTCCGGCACCAGGCCGATGCCGGCGGCGATGGCGTCGCGCGGACTGGAAAGTTTCACCGCCTTGCCGTCGATCTCGACCCTGCCCGACGAGGCGCGGTCTGCGCCGGCCAGCAGCCGCAGCAGTTCGGTGCGGCCCGAGCCGACCAGGCCGGCAATGCCCAGCACCTCGCCGCGGTGCAGGTCGAACGAGACGTCACGGACTTTTGTCGCCGAGGCGAGGCCACGCACGCTCAGCCTGACGTCGGTGGAGGCGTGCGAGCGGTGCTGTTCCTGGGCAAGCTCGCGGCCGACCATCATCGAAACGACGGTCTTTTCCGACATTTGCGCCAGATCGACGGATCCGACCACGACGCCGTCGCGCATGATGGTGGCGCGCTGGCAGATGCCGAACACCTCGTCCAGCTTGTGCGAGACATAGACGACCGCGACACCGTCGCGCGCCAGTCCGGCAATGACTTCTGCCAGCCGCTCGAACTCGCTCGGCGTCAGGCTCGATGTCGGCTCGTCCATCGCCAGGATGCGTGCCCGATCGAGCAGCGCCCGGGCGATCTCGACGATCTGCCGCTGCGCGACCTTCAGGCTGCCGAGCGGGACTGCCGGATCGATCGTCGGATCGAGGGCGGCAAGGGCTTCCGCAGCGCGACGCTCCTGCTCGCGCCGGGCGACGAAGATGCCGCCGCGCGTCAGCGGATGGCCGAGGAACATGTTCTGGGCGACGCTGAGACGCGGCACCTGCTGCAATTCCTGGTGGATCATGGCGACGCCCGCTGCGCGCGCCGCGACCGGATTGTTCAACGTTACCGGTCTGCCGTCGATCAGCACGTTTCCGGCGGTCGGCCTGTAGACCCCCGACAGGATGCGCAGCAGCGTCGATTTGCCGGCGCCGTTCTCACCGAGCAGGCCATGGATTTCTCCGGCGCCGACCGAAAAGGACACATCGCTCAGCGCCCGCACGGCCGGAAACACCTTGGAAATGCCCTCGAATTGCAGCCGCGCGACAGACATTGGTTCTATTCTCCAGGCAAAGGGCGCCAGCCGAAGGGCCGGCACCCGCACACCTGCCTTAATTGCCCGCCGCCGCGTCTTCGAGCAGCGCCTTGCGCACGGCCTCGCCGGCGCCGGAATAGCGGTCGGCATTGTCTTTGGTGATCAGCGCCTGCGGCGTGGCGACGACGCGCGGCAGCTTCTGCCCGGCCACCAGCCGCAGCGCCGAATCCAGCGCCACCTCGCCGGTCAGCACCGGGAAACTATCGACGGTGCCGGTCAGCTCGCCGGCGCGGATCGAGGCATAGGCGTCGGAGATGCCGTCGGTGCCGAAGACGGCGACCTTGTCCTGCAAGCCGGCGGCCTTGACCGCCTCGACGATGCCCAGCGCCATGCCGTCATTGTTGGCATAGAAGCCGATCAGGTCGGGGTGCTGCTGCAGGATGTTGCTGGCAGCGTCGTAGGAGGTCTGGCGATCCCAGTTGCCGGGCACGCTGGCGACGACCTCGAACTTGCCGGCCTCGGTGATCGTGGTCTTGAAGCCATCGGTGCGCTGGACGGCGGCATAGACGCCGGCCTGGCCTTCGACGATGGCGACCTTGCCGCCATCCGGCCGGTTCTTGATGAACCATTTGGCGACGCGCACGCCATTGTCGCGCTGGACATTGCCGACATAGTGCTCAGCCTGCGGGATGACCGCGTCATTAACGTTGACCACCGGCACGTTGGCGGCCTTGGCCTGTTCCATGATCGGCTGCAGGTTGGAGTCGGTCTGCGGCGAGACGAGCAGCACGTTGTAGCCCTGCGTGACCAGGCCTTCAGCGATGGTCAGCTGGCCGAGCTGGTCGCCCTCGCTCTGCGCCGCCTGGTAGACGACCGGCACGCCGACGCGATCGCCGAACGACTTGTAGCCCTCACCCAGCGAGCGCCAGTATTCGTTGGTCAGCGTCTTGGAGACGGCGCCCGCCCTGGTACCATCGGGCAGCTTCGGAAACGCTCCGAACTTGGCCTCGAGTTGCGACCAGTCGATGCGATCCTTCTCGGTGTCGGAATTGAGCGGCGCGAGGTCCGCGGAAAAGGCCGAGCCGATGGACAGCGCCATCAGCGCAGCGGTGGCGGTGGCAAGCAGAAATTTCATGGTCTTTCCTCCCTTGTTGAAAACGGCGCCGGCCTCAGTTCTCCGGCCCGAGCATGGCTTCCTGGATGATGGCTTGCGACGCGACCGCGTCCTGACGGTCGATGGCGGTGGACAGGCGGTTGTCCCTTTCCAGCCGGTCGACGACGCGCAGCATGCGCTTGACGGTGGCGATGTTGACTTCGCATTCGTGGATCGGATCGAGCCCGGTCATGTCGGGAAATGTGTCGAAGTAGATGGCGCCGGCGTAGCCGTCGCGGCGGATCTGGCGGAGCAGCTCGATCGTCTGCAGCGTATGCACCGCGCCGACCATCAGGCCGTCGTCGCGCTTGGCGTAGCCGTCGTTGAGATGCACGCCCAGGAGCTTGCTGTGGCGCGCCACCAGTGCCGCGGCAAAGGCCGGCTGCTCGTCGGCATAGAGCACGTGGGCGAAATCGAGCGTCACGCCGAGATTGGGCAGGCCGATCTCGCGGATCGCCAGCAATGTCGTCGCCGCGTCGGGCATCAGGCTGTAGGAACGCGGCTCGTTGGGCTTGTATTCCAGGCTGATCAGGCAGTCGGGATCATGCCCTGCCACTTCACGAATACCATCCATTTCGTGTTGCCATAGCGTCGCGTAATCGGCCTGAAAAGCATAGTCGAAGCCATCCTGGCCGAGCCACAGCGTCATCAGATTGGCACCGGCCTCACGCGCGGCGTCGATGCCCGCCTTGGTCAGGTCGATGGCTTCGCGGCGAACACCCGGATCGGGATTGGTGAAGGCGCCGAGCTTGAAGGCCGGATTGGAGTAGTAGCGCATGGCGAAACCATTGATGGAAAGCCCGAGATCGCCGAGCTTTCGCGCCATTTCCGCAGGTTTTTCCTCGACATGATCGGGAAAGTTGAGGTCAAGGTCGGTCAGCCCCGCAACCTTCGCCGCACGCGCCGCCATCTGCAGCATGGACGGCTTGCCGACAAGATCCGGCCATTCGGCCTGTGGCCGCGAGGCAAAGGAATTCAGGCGTGTGGCGAAACGATTGGCTGTCATGGATGACCCTTTGGTGAACATAACTTCACATATATACGAAAATTTGTAAAGTTCTCATTTGAGAACTCTAGGAAATTCGACCTTGAGGCGGCGCCGCCAAACCGTAGGGCCTGCGCAGGTAAGGTTCCGGGCGGGCGCTGCTGATCGTAACCCTGTACAACCGCTCGTCGCCCTTGCGTCTTGCGGGCCAATTGATCATCCTCGCCGCAGTTCCACCGCGGCCGGGGGGTTCGCACATGCCGACGCTTTATGCGCTGAAACCGGCCTTCCAGGCCAAGCTGCGGCCGCTCGCCGACCGGCTGGCCGCGGCCGGCGTCACCGCCAACCAGATCACGCTGCTGGCTGCCGCCCTGTCGGTTGCCACCGGCGTTGTGGTCGCGGCCCTTGCCGGCCATCGCGCGGTCTTCCTGCTGATGCCGGTGGTGCTGTTTGCGCGCATGGCGCTCAACGCCATCGACGGCATGCTTGCGCGGGAACATGGCCAGGCCTCAAAACTCGGCATGTATCTCAACGAGCTCTGCGACGCCGTCTCCGACCTGGCGCTGATCCTGGCCTTTGCCGCTCTCTTCCCTTCCTGGGGCGTCGTCGCCTTTGCCGTCACAGCAGTGCTTGTGGAGTTCGCCGGCGTGCTCGGCATCGCGGCAGGCACCGGGCGCAATTATGCCGGGCCGTTCGGCAAGAGCGACCGGGCGCTGGCGCTCGGCATTGTCGCCGTCCTCGTCGCCTGCGGCCTGTGGGTGGACGCGATCACGCCGTTCGTGTTTCCGGCAATGGCTACACTGTCGCTGGTGACCGCCATCAACCGGATACGCAGCGGCCTTAACGGGAGCGGCGACTGAAATTCCGGTCGCATCCGCCTGGGGAAAAACATGCTTCACGAACCGACGATTGCTGCTTCCGCAGTTGAGCAGCGGGTGGCGCAGGAGCGCAGCTTCCGCAGCCATGACGGCACCGAGATCTTCTACCGCTACTGGCCGGCGGTCGGGCAACCCGCCAGGGGCGCGATTGTGCTGTTCCACCGCGGCCACGAGCATGGCGGCCGCATGGCGCATCTGGTCGACGAACTCGATATGCCCGGCCATGCCTTCTACGCCTGGGACGCGCGCGGCAATGGCCGCTCGGCCGGCGAGCGCGGCTATGCGCCGTCTTTTGCCGCGCTTGTGCGCGACATCGATTGGTTGGTGCGTGAGATCGGCAGGGACGGTTTTTCCCAGCGCGACATCGCGCTGATTGCGCAATCTTTCGGCGCGGTGCTCGCCGCCGCCTGGGTGCATGATTATGCACCGCAGATTCGCGCCTTGGTGCTGGCCTCGCCGGCCTTCTCGGTCAAGCTCTACGTGCCTTTCGCCAAGCAAGGCATTGCGCTGTGGCAGAAGATCAAGGGCCGCTTCTTCGTCAATTCCTACGTCAAGGCCAAGTTCCTGACGCATGACCCCGAGCGCATCGCCTCCTTCGAGGCCGATCCGCTGATCACGCGGCCGATCGCTTCCAACATCCTGGTCGAGCTCTACGACCACGCCGCCCGCATCGTCTCGGATGCCCGCGCCATCACCGTGCCGACGCAATTGCTGATCTCCGGCAGCGACTGGGTTGTGCGGCATGGACCGCAGCACGAATTCTTCGTCAATCTCGCCAGCCCGGCCAAGCAGCGGCATGTGCTGCCCGGCTTCTTCCACGACACGCTGGGCGAACGCGACCGCCGCAAGGCACTCGACCTGATCAAGCCGTTCCTCGAAAGACAGTTCTCGACGCCACAGAAGTCCGTCGACCTGACCGCGGCCGACCGTGCCGGCTACACACGCGACGAGGCCGACCGGCTGGCCTCGCCGCTCGCTTTGCTGTCACCGAAAGGCCTCTACTGGGCAATGAGCCGCGCCTCGATCCGCGCGGGCGCCTGGCTTTCGTCAGGCATGAAGACCGGGATCGCCACCGGCTTCGATTCCGGCTCGACCCTCGACTACATCTATGAGAACCAGGCGCGGGGCGCCGGTCCGCTCGGCCGCATGATCGACCGCACCTTTCTCGACGCCATCGGCTGGCGCGGCATCCGCCAGCGCAAGCTGCATCTCGAAGAACTGATCGGCAGCGCCACTCGCACGCTGAAGGCCGCCGGCCGCTCTGTCCATATCGTCGATATCGCTGCCGGCCACGGCCGCTACGTGCTCGACGCCGTCGCCAAATGCGCCGAGCCGCCGGCCAGCGTGCGGTTGCAGGATTTTTCCGAGCTCAACGTTTCGCTCGGCTGCAAGCTGATCGCCGAGCGGCACCTGGCAACCAGCGTCTCGTTCCATCAGGCCGACGCCTTCGACGCCGAGATGCTTTCCGGGCTCGATCCGGCGCCGGACCTGGCCATCGTCTCCGGGCTTTACGAATTGTTTGCCGACAACGCCATGATCATCCGCTCGCTCGGCGGGCTGGCCAGGGCGATGCAGCCCGGCAGCCTGCTTGTCTACACCAACCAGCCCTGGCATCCGCAGCTCGAAATGATCGCCCGCAGCCTGACCTCGCACCGCGGCGGCCAGGCCTGGGTGATGCGCCGGCGCACCCAAGGCGAGATGGACCAGTTGGTGGCGGCGGCCGGCTTCGAGAAGCTCGACCAGCGCATCGACCAGTGGGGCATCTTCACCGTATCGGTCGCGCGGCGCGTCTGAGCATGGTCTTGCCTGTCCTTGGCCCTGCCGCCCTTTCTGCCCCTGCGCGCGAGCCGTACGCCGGCATCGTGCTGCGCGCGGCGTTGTGGCTGGCCTTTCTGGCGCCGTTCTTCTACGCGAGCTACGGCTTCGCCAACTGGCTGGCGTCGCAACGCGACGATGTCGGCAGTATCGTATTCACCTGGGAGCGCAACGTCCCGTTCATCGCCTGGACGATCGTGCCCTACTGGTCGATCAATCTGTTCTACGGCATGTCGCTGCTGCTCAACCATACCAAGCGCGGCGTCGATCGGCTTGCCGGCCGCTATCTGACGGCGCAGATCGTCGCCGTCGCCTGTTTCATCCTGTTCCCGCTGACGGCGACCTTCGTGCGGCCGCAGACATCGGGCCTGCCAGGCTCCATGTTCGCGGTGCTCGGCGGCTTCGACAAGCCGTTCAACCAGGCGCCGTCGCTGCACATCGCGCTGCTGGTCATCATCTGGGATCATTGGCGCTATCGGCTGAAAAGCATGGCCGGCGTCGCCTGGCATGCCTGGTGTCTGCTGATCGGCGCCTCGGTGCTGACGACATGGCAGCACCATGTCATCGATATCCCGACCGGCGCTTTGCTCGGCTTCTTCGCCTTGTGGCTGTTTCCGCGCCACGGCGAATTGCCGTTCGCCGGCTTCCTGCTGACCGCTGACGCCGGCGCGCGGCGGCTGGCGCTGTTCTACGCGCTGGTCGCAGCGCTGGCGCTGGCCGGCGCCGCTGCCGGCGCCTTCGTTTCGGCGCTGTGGCTCATCCTGCTGTGGCCGGCGCTGGCGCTGGCCATCGTTGCCTTCGCCTATGCTGGAGCCGGCGCCAAAGTGTTCCAGAAAACGGCCGACGGCAGTGTCTCGCTGGCCAGCCGTGTTTTGCTGCTGCCCCACCGGGTCGGCGCCAGGATCAATGCATGGATATGGACGCGCAAGCTGCCGCCGCATGTCGCCATTGCCGACGGTGTCTTCCTCGGCCGCTTTCCCGCCGTCGCCGAGGCCGGCGCCTTCGGCACGGTGATCGACCTTGCCGGCGAGTTGGAGCGGCCGCGCGGCGTCGCCTGCCGCTGGACGGCTGTCGCCATGGTCGATCTTTTGCCGCCCTCGCCCGAGGCGCAGGCGCAAGCGGTGGCGGCGATCGAGGACGCGCGCAGCTACGGCACGGTGCTTGTCTGCTGCGCGCTCGGCTTCCAGCGCAGCGCCGGCGCCGTCGCCGCCTGGCTGGTTGCCACCGGCCGCGCCGACACGCTGGCGCAAGCGCGAACCAAGCTCGCCACCGCGGGCCGGCCGGTGCATCTTCACGTGGACCAGCCGGCATGAGTGCCCATCGAGACAAGGCCGAAGCGTTCGCCGCCGGGCTGATGACGCAGGCGGTGTGGCCGCTGTTTTTGGTGCTGGCCGCGTTGGCGGCCGCGCCGGTCATTGCCGTGGCAGCGCAGCCACAGGCAACCACGCTGGCGGCAGCGGCCTGGCTGGTCGCGGCAGCGAGCGGCGTGGTCACTCTCGCCGTCTCGGCCCTGCTTGCCTTCGACGCGTTGCTGTTCTGGCTGATGGCGAGCCACATCAGCGAGGCCGCCGGTGGTGCCTCGGTCGACGACGTGCTGGCGCGCATGCGCGTCAAACCGGCCGCTGCCGGCATCCGCTCGCTCGACCGGCGCATCGCGGGCACGCAACGCCTGCTGATGAAGCAGCGCATCGCACTCGGCCTGTTCGTGGCGGCGTCGCTCGTCGCCTTGTCTTTCTGAGCCCGACGATGAGCAAGCTCGGCACAAGGAGCTTCACCCTGCTGCAGACCCTGACCTCGGTCGGCCTGTCGGCGCTGGCCTGGGCGGTGACCGGCGTGCGGCCGATTTGGAACGGCAGCCAGCCGTCGAACCGGCAGCGCATCTACTTCGCCAATCATGCCAGCCACGGCGATTTCATCCTGCTGTCGGCCTGCCTCAGTGAGAAGCAGCGCGCCCGCACCCATGCCGTCGCTGCCGCCGACTATTGGGGAAAATCGCGGCTGCGCCGGTTCATCGCGCAGGACATGCTGTCCTCGGTGCTCATCCACCGGCAGTGGACCAATGAAGCGCAGAATCCGATCTCGATCATGCTGTCGGTGCTCGACGAAGGTCATTCGCTGATCATCTTCCCCGAGGGCACGCGCAACATGACAGACCAGCTGCTGCCGTTCCGCTCCGGCCTCTACAATCTGTCGATGGCGCGGCCCGACGTCGAACTCATCCCGTGCTGGATCGAGAACATGTCGCGGGTGCTGCCCAAGGGCCAGTTCGTGCCGGTGCCGCTGCTCTGCCGGGTGGTCTTCGGCGCGCCGATCGCCATTGCGCCCGGCGAGGAACGCCGCGCCTTTCTCGAGCGCGCCCGCCAAACACTGCTGGCGCTGAACCCCCGCCCGCCAACGCATGATGCGGAAAAGTGGAATCCGGTTTACCGAAAAACATCATGCGACCAAAACAGCGTCGAGCCCAAAGAGTGTAGAGCCCAAAGAGTTGGAGATCGTGCCGGATCGGGTATCCGGCACGATGCGCCCAGACACGATCCTCCAATACACGATGCTCCCAGACACGATGTTCCAAGAGACGACTAGAACAACATGCCAATGCACGAGACGCTTATCATGGTTGTCGGCCTCGCTGCGGTGCTGACCACGGCAAGCCTGGTCGCCGGCATCCTGTCGTGGCGCGCGCCGAAGCCGCTGTCGTCGACACTGGTCAACCTCAACCAGCGCATCAACGCCTGGTGGGTGATGGTGGTGGCGATCACCGTCGCCTTCTTCTTCGGCCGCGCCGGCATGACCATCCTGTTCGCGCTGATCTCGTTTGCCGCCTTGCGCGAATTCGTGACGCTGACGCACAGCCGCCGCAGCGACCATTGGGTGCTGCTCGGCATGTTCGGCATCATCATCCCGTTCCAGTACTGGCTGGTGTGGACCGCCTGGTACGGCCTGTTCACCATCTTCATCCCGGTCTACTGTTTCCTGCTGATGCCGGCGATCACCGCGCTGCACGGCGACACCGAGCGCTTTCTCGAGCGCGTCTCGGCGCAGCAATGGGCCGTCATGATCTCGGTCTACTGCGTCAGCCACGTGCCGGCCCTGCTGACGCTCGACGTGCCCGGCTTCGACGGCCGCAACTTGTTGCTGGTCGCTTTCCTGATCATCACCGTGCAAGGCAGCGACGTGCTGCAATACATCTTCGGCAAGCTGTTCGGCAGGCACCTGATGTCGCCGAAGGTTTCGCCGTCGAAGACCTGGGAAGGGCTGGTCGGCGGGCTGGCGACGTCGAGCCTGCTTGGCGCGCTGCTGTCGTTCCTGACGCCGTTTTCGCCGCTCCAGGCAGCGGCCGTCGCCTTCATCGCCTGCCTGATGGGCTTCCTCGGCGGGCTGGTCGCCTCCGCCATCAAGCGCGACCAGGGGGTAAAGGACTGGGGCCATCTGATCGAGGGCCATGGCGGCATGATGGACCGCGCCGACAGCCTGGTCTTCGCCGCCCCGGTTTTCTTTCACACGGTGCGTTATTTCTGGACGTGAGAGCGCTCCAGCTACAAGGGCCGGCACCCGCTAGTCATTAACGCATCGACCCAATTCAGCAATCTGACTGGCCGTTTCGCTCTGAGGTCTGTTAAGCCTCCTCCAGCCAGTGAGTTCTGGCACTTTCTTTGGCGGGTGGGGATGATGACCTGTAAGGCGCTCCAGATGTGGTTATACGCATCGCTGTCGGTGATGCTATTGAGCAATCATGCTTGGCCAACTGAAAAAGAAGTTGTTCAAGCGCAGGCCACCAAAGACGCCGCCGTTAACTATTTGCGGTCGCTGCCGCATGATAGGAAAATTCATGTTTGGCCGTCATGGCATCGGCCTTACGAAGTTGTAGCCGATCGTCTGAACGTACGCAGCTCGATCGAGCGATATAAAGCTCTCAGAGGCGATCTGAATGGTCTTCTCCCGGCCATTGGCACGGCCCAGATTTCCATAATCGCTGCCGACGGCGCGAACTGGCAAAAGGACGTAGCGTCGGCCTTAACCAGTTCGCGCCTGCTGCCATGGTACAAAGATTTCGTTGCAAAGGCGGAGCTCAGTTTGGACGGATGTACGACGTATAAGTTTACAAGCAGAGACACTTGGGCATCTGTAGGTGTCATTTTGATAAACGAGCTCAACTTCCCCGAAAATGGCACGGCAACGCTTGATCGATGTGTTCATGCGGCACTTGATTACTTGCAAGGGTTTCCAACGAGAGAGGGATACTTCGACTACTCAACGCTTCCTGACGCGAGAATTCGGGGCTTGGTGATTGAAGCGACCTATAAATGTGCTGCTGAAGGGGACGGAACCGCCGAGCCAAGAGAAAGGACTAGGGACGGTTTGACGCCACGTCCTTCGCTAGATTGCATCGTGGCGAAGGTGGCTGAGTAAGGTCAGGCCACCGAGGCGGCGCAACTTTCTGGGCGGGCTGGTCGCCTCCGCCATCAAGCGCGACCAGGGGGTGAAGGACTGGGGCCATCTGATCGAGGGCCATGGCGGCATGATGGACCGCGCCGACAGCCTGATCTTCGCCGCCCCGGTTTTCTTTCACACGGCGCGCTATTTCTGGACGTGAGGGCGAGCTGCGGTCTCAGTCTCTCACTTTGCAGCGGCAAGCGGCGCCTTCCTGGCCGGGCGCGGCCGGCGGCGCATGCGGCGCTTGGCAGCGACCTTCAGCGCAACCGGCGGATCGCTCGACAATGCGCCCAGAACGGCTTCGACCATGCCAAACGCCACAAAATCGGCGTTGATGTCATTGGTCCATTCGACTTCTGTCTTTTTGTCGTCGCCGTCCTTCGACCAGAACACGATCCCTACCCGCAGCGCCGACCTGGCACGTTTCAGCCGACGAACCAGAAAACGGGCGTGCTTGACCGAGTCGCGGTTCAGGAATCCGACCACAACGGTGTCGACAGCGTCGAGCTCGAGCCGGCGAATGCCAGTCGGATCCATATCGGCAAAGCTCGCCTTCGAGACCGTCGCCCCCTGGACTTCGAGCACCTGCGCCAGCATGGCGGCGGCGGCATCGTCGAGTTCGCCGCGGCCGCCGGCACACAGCACCGAGGTGTCAGTGCCATCCGGCAGCTCGGTGTCGTCCTCGCCCTCCGCTTGAGCCTGCTTGTCCCCGTCCTTGTCCTTGTATTTGTCCGCCGGCGCAGGTTCGGCTGTGGCCGGATCATCGTCCTCCTCCGCTTCCTCCCGTGCGCTGTCGTCGAGGTTCGCCACCAGCATCTGCGCGCTGGCCGCCACCCGCCGTCTTTGCTCATCGCCCATGACGCCGCGCACCCGATCCTGCTCGCCGAGCAGCAGTGCGGCAATGGCGACCTTGTCATAGAATTCGAACAGATATTTTTCCTCCAGCATCTCCTCGGCGTGATCCGTGGCTTCCTCTGGATCGCCGGCCAGCAGCCGTTGGTAGAGCCGGGCGTGGGGTTCGAGCACCGGTTCGTTGCCGAACAGGACGTCGAGGAATTCGAATTGCGGCACGTGCCTGCCGAGCACGACGAGGCAGACCGTGAGCGGCGTCGACAGGACCAGGCCCAGCGGGCCCCAGAGCCAGGTCCAGAAGATCGCCGCAACGATGATGGCCAATGGCGAAAGCCCCGTTCGTGAACCGTAGAGCCACGGTTCGACGACATTGCCGGTGATCATTTCCATGACCACGAACAGACCGGCGGTCCACAGCACGAGCGACCAGCCAGGCGCCACGGCAAGCGCCAGGAACAGCGGCAGCAGCGCACCAATGATCGGGCCGATATAGGGAACAAAGCGCAGCGCCAGCGCCAGCAAGCCCCACAGCAGCGCATTGGGTATCCCCAGAATCCAAAGCCCTGCTGTAACCGGTATGGCATAGACGATATTCACGACCAATTGCATGAGCAGATATCGGCCGACCCGCTTGCCCGCTTCCTGGAGCGCCTCGGTGGTCCGATGAAGGTCGCCGTAGCCGACGAGGCGTATGAAACGATCGCGCAGGTCCTCGCGCTCGAGCAGCATGAATATGACGACGACGACGATCAGGCCGGCCGATGCCAGCGGGCTGATCAGCGGGCCGATCAGGTTCTGCAGAACCTGGAGCGGCCTTTCGCGTGCGATGATCTCGACAGGCACCGGCTCGCGCCGTGGCTGATCCGCGGCGGGCGGCGAGGTTTCCTGCCTGTCGAGTTCCTGGCCAACACGTTCGATCGCCTCGCTCAGCCTGGCGATGACGCCGCCGCCGACGCCGGTCTCCTTCAGGGATCGGACTTTGGTCAGGATATTTGACTGGTAAAGCGGGATGTTCTGCGCCAGTTCGCTGACCTGCGTGGCGACAATGAAGGAGAACAGCGCAAGGACGGTGAATGCGCCCAGCACACTGGCGATGACCGCAGGAAGACGGGGAATGCCGACCCGTTTGAGTGCCGAAACCAAGGGTGCAAGCGCAAAGGTCAGCAGCAGCGCGATTGCGATCGGCAGGAAAACCTCGCGCCCGAAATACAGGGCCGCAACCGCCGCCACGACGGTCGCGACGGTGGGCAGCGACATGCGCGGCAGGGCCATGGCAGCCGAAACAACGCCCACCAGCCCGGGCTCCGACGGATGCATGCCGTTTCGCCGATTGGCCGCCACTTGATGCCTCCACCCTGCCATGACCATGATCGGGCATATTGAGCCGGCATGCAACGTCCCCACCTTCGTGCCAGCGAGCCCCGCGCGAGCGACAAGCGGTCTTCGTCTCTCGCTCAGCCCGGGGTCAGACGGCCCGGTGTCAGGCGGAATGGCTCAGCCAATGACGGTCGAACACGTCGACGATAGCGCGGAACTCGGCCGGCGGGATCTGGCTGGCGCCGCCGTCGCTGTCTCCGACGAGGAATTGCGCCAGCTGCCGGTCAACCGCTTCCGTCTGCTCGACGGACAGGCCAAGCGATGCCAGATCGGCGGCGATCGATCCGTCGGGCGGCAGATATCCGCCCCATGCCTGGGGCGCCGGATTGCGCAAGCGGACCATCAGGATCCGGGTCAGCGACGGCTGCGGCTCCGGGCCGATGATGGTGGTGCCGCACAAATAGCCGCCAAGCACGCTTCCCGGCCGCGAGTGCGGAAACAGGCACAAGAAGAATTGCGCCTCGCCGCTGGCTTCCTTCAGATGCGCATAAAGCCCGCGTTTTGCCGACGTCATCTGCCCACCGAGCAGCAGCTGCCCGGTCGGCAAGGCCTCGCGATAGGCGGCGGTCAGGCCGTTCGCCCCCGGCCCGACCTCAATCGACAGGCTGCCCCTGATCAGCTGGCCGCGATAGTAGGGCGACAAGGCGCTCGAATAACAGGCGTAGGTTCCGGCAAGGGCCAATCCAGGGCTCCGCTCCTCATGCCCGGCAGCGGTTTCGAAATGCGCATTGGCGCGGCGCTCCAGTTCGGCCCTGTCGATGCCGTGGCGGGCACAGATCGCCGCGGTAAAACCTGGCAGGTCGCTCTCGGCGATCCAGGCGCCGGGCTGCTCCAGCTTGAGCAGCTTCGTCCAGTCGTCGTAGACGCTGAGCTCGCGTGGCTGGGAGCGCCCCTGCAGCCATTTATCGGCGCGGCCGAGGTCGAACGCCGTCTTCGGGTTGACGCCCCGGAACGCCGCCGCAAGGTCCTTGCGGGTGACGGTCCCCAGCACGGCCGCGGTCAGCCGCAATTTCTGCGCGATATGCTGTGCCATCCTACCCGCCCCTTTATGCCGCCGCGAGGATAGCACGCGCCGGCTATACTTTTCCACAAGCTAATATTCCAGAAATTCCGGAGAATTCCACGCCCCTCCACGCGCCTGCGCTTTTCGCCCCGCCGGGCGGCGCTAAGGTCGCGCAGGGCAGGGGCAAGTTATGAAACTCACGCTATTTAGGCCTGAATACCAACACCCTTCCTCGGTCATTTGAACGACGGCGAAGCCGAGCTCTCGGCACCGGCACAAACCAGCGTAGATGCCGCCTCAACAAGGAAGGAATAATTCGATGTCCTGGATTGCCTCCCCCAAAATCCCTTTCACCGCGGTTGCGGCTGGATCCGCTGCACTGCTGCTGCTGACGTTCGGGCCGGATGGACCGTCGCGTGCCGCTGCCGGCTCGCGCGCGGCAGCGACATATGGCAAGGCGGCTCCTGCGGCGCCGGTCATCGATCCGACGCGCATCGAAGTCGACGGCGGCGCGCACGTGATACGCTTTTTCATCGACGGCAAGCAGGTCGCTCTGCTCGACTCGAACGGCTTCAGGGATTGATCTTAACACCAGCGTTGGCCGCGACATTGAGCGGCCAAGCGCAACTGGATGTCTGGGTTCTGTCGCGGCCGCTCCAAGCTTCGGCCTGATGCGGCTGCAAGCCTACACGTGCCGGCACCTGCTCACATTGTACTTTTCCACAAGCTAATATTCCAGAAATTCCGGAGAATTCCACGTCCTTCCACACAGCGGCCGTGTTCGGGCCGGCGACCGCGGTTAACCTTACGTTAACCATGGAGGGACCTCGTCATGAAACTTGCCCTGTCTGCACTTCTCACCGTGCTCGCACTTTCGCAAGCCGTGGAGGCCAAGACGAAAGCCGTTGCCACCGATGCCAAAGCGTCCTCAGCCGAGAAAAACCGGCCTCCGCTCGACAACAAATCCACCAGCGGGATCACGTCGTCTGATGCGACGGCGGCGCCAGCCGACAACAATGGATCCAGTCTGTATCCGCCGGCGATCTATTTCAATTTCTAGAGTCCCTCCATCCGTTGTGGGGCTCATCTTTAATCGGCCGTACGCCGCTTGCGGTGTCCACGATCGACGGGTCCGCATTTCGACAGGTCACCTGTTCGACAAGTCACTTGTTCGACAGGCCACTTGATCGACAGGCTTAGCCGGCGGCGCGCCAGGCTGTGATCCTCCACGTTCCCGTGAAATCGGCTTCAACCACGAGGCATCGCCGACTTCGACGGGTGATGCGGCCTCCTGACATGAGCAACAAGGGTGCCCTGCCCGCTTCATGCGGCCGAGATGGCACGGTTTGCCACCACGCTTGACCTTGCCGCCATCCGCCGGATAGTCCGCTATCCGGCTTCGATGAAAGACCCTGATATGACAGACGCGATCGTAAGAGACAGCAACGGCGCCCAGTTGAACGAGGGCGATTCCGTCACCCTGATCAAAGATTTGAAGGTCAAGGGCACGTCGGAGACGATCAAGCGAGGCACGCTGGTGAAGAACATCCGCCTCACCGGCAATCCCGGCGAGATCGAGTGCAGCACCAAGCAGGTCAAGGGCCTGGTGCTGAAGACCGAGTTCCTGAAAAAGGCGTGATCGCGCCCGGCACTCAGTGCGTAACCGGCCGCCCCGGAGCCACTCCTTGAAAGCCGCCGAAAGTGCGATATATCAATGACTAAGCGTGCGTTGCACGCGACGTAGTGCTTTGGTCAAGCTTCATCTGTGGAGGTTGTCATGGCAAACGATCTGATGGAAGGAAAGAAGCCTCAGGATTGGATCAACCTGATCCTAGCGGCATGCCTGTTCATCTCACCCTGGGTTGTCGGCTTCGCTGCTGAAACCACTGCTGCCTGGAACGCTTGGATTGCCGCGATCTTGCTCGGCGCCCTGGCTCTCGCGGCGCTTTCAGTATTCGCCGAATGGGAAGAGTGGGTGAACCTTGTCGTCGGGCTCTGGCTGATCGCCTCGCCCTGGCTGCTCGGCTTCGTGGCAAACGCCAACGCAATGGCGACCCACGTTGTCCTCGGCGTGCTGGTGGTTGCGGCATCGGCCTGGGCAGTCTGGGACTCCCGTCATCATCCGCCAGCGCATGCGTGATCGGTGACGACTGATGCTTGTCGCCCAAAAGCATGCCCTCGGGCGGGCCCGAGGGTGCGCAGCGGCTTTGGGGTAACGACACGCACAGAAACAAAGACTTAAAGCGCGTTGATTTCCTTTCGAACGCGAGGCGCTTTAAGGGGAGGAGCGCGGCGCGCGAGCGGCGGGCTCCTTCTAAAGCCTGAGATCGGGCCCGCTAGAGTATTTTTGCAGCCAGGCGGAATCACTTGGCGTTGCAGAAATGCGGCTAATGCGAACAGATGGAGCGGGCGCCAGTCAAATTCGCACGCCTCCCGCCCGCCGTATCCCGACCAAATTGTCTTTTTGTGCTCCAAAATCCCGCCGCCCAAAATCCGCCGCCGCGGATGCGGATGGCAGCGCTGGCGCGGCGTTCGCTGAGGACACGCCGACGAGCATGCCGCGCTGCACCCGGCAAACTTCCACTTATGTTGCACTGCGTTAGATTTGTTGCATTGCAATATCAATGCATTGCGTCGAGTCTTCGCACGGGTGGCTTTTCAACGACGTCGCGAGGTTTTGCCGTGTCAGCATCGTTTCGGCCTGATATCGAAGGGCTGCGTGCGTTGGCGGTATCCGGCGTCGTCGCGTTCCATTTTGGTCTGTCGGACCTGCCTGGCGGCTTCACCGGCGTCGACATCTTCTTCGTCATCTCCGGCTACCTGATCACCGGCCAGCTGCTGCGGGAAATCGCCGAGGACGGCAGGCTGGACCTGTGGCGGTTCTATGCAAGGCGCGCCCGGCGCCTGCTGCCGGCCTCGCTGTTCGTCATCTTCGCCACGCTGGTCGCCGGCTACTTCATCCTGTCGCCGGACGAACAGTCGCTCTATTCGAAAGGCGCCATGTTCGCCTCGGCCTATGCGATCAATTTCTGGCTGATACGCTGGTCGTTCGACTATTTCGCCCCCGACGCGGCGAACAACCCCTTCATCCACTTCTGGTCGCTCTCGGTCGAGGAGCAGTTCTATTTCGTATGGCCGGGGCTGCTTCTGCTGGCGGCATGGCTGCGCCCGGGCAAGCGCACGGCGATCCTGGTGATCGGCCTCACCGGCGCGGTGTCGTTCGCCGTCTGCGCCTGGCTCACCACCGTGGCGCAGCCCTGGGCCTTCTATTTCTCGCCGCTCAGGGCCTGGGAGTTCGCCGCCGGCGGCCTGGCGACGATGGCGCCGGCACAATTCTGGCGAGAGCGCCCGCAACTGGGCGCAGCGCTGGCATGGCTTGGCCTGGCGCTGATCGCCGGTGCCTATCTGACCTTCAGCGAGCAGGACACCCCCTTCCCCGGCTTCGCGGCGGTGGTGCCGGTGGCCGGCACCGTGCTCCTTTTGCTCAGCGGCTCCGGCAATGTCCAAAGAGGGCCGAGCGCCATGCTGGCGCTGCCGCCTTTGCAATGGGTGGGGAAACTTTCCTACTCGCTTTATCTCTGGCACTGGCCGGTCATCGTCTATGCGACGATGATGGTGCCCGACCTGTCCTGGCCCGGGCGGCTTGGCTGCGCGGCATTGACGCTGGCGCTGTCGCTCTTCACCTATAATTTCATCGAAAACCCGATCCGTCGCAATGGCTGGCTGATGGCGAACGCGGCGCGCGCACTAATCCCCGCCGCAATGCTGACCGGCGCCGGCGTCGTGGCGACTTACGCCAATGCGCGCCTTGCCGTGGACGGCCTCGACCCCTCGCAACGCATCATTGCCGAAACTGCCGCGCAGCCCTCCACCGCGCGCGCCAAGGTAGGCTGCGTTGTCGACTACGAGACCGTGACGCCGAAGGCCTGCGAGTTCGGCGCCGAGAATGCCGAGCGCTCGATCGCGCTGTTCGGCGATTCGCATGCCGATCACTGGTCGACGCCGCTGATCGAGGCGGCGAAGAGAAACGACTACAAGGTCGTCACCTGGCTCAAAGCCGCCTGCCGGGCGTCGCGGCTGACGGTCTGGAGCTCGAAGCTGAAGCGCGACTACACCGAGTGCGATCAATGGCGCGAGCAATCGATCAAGGAGATCATCGCCCTGCGCCCGAGCCTGGTGGTGATCTCGGAGATCTCGCTGACCAGTTCGCGCAAACTGTCGCCCGACGCCCGGCAATCCGAAAGCCTCGATCAGGACTGGCAGGGTGGCCTGCGCGCAACGCTGGAGGCGTTCAGCCAGGCCGGGCTGAAAGTCGCCTTCATCCGCGATGTGCCGTTCAACACCCTGTTTGTCGACACCTGCGTGGCCCGCGCGCTGTGGCGTGGACAGACGCCATCGGTATGTGACGCGCCGCGAACCGACGCCGCCAACGACGCCATGGCCGCGGTGGAGCGTGACATCGTGCGCGCCGTCCCCAACGCGACCTACATCGACATGACCGACCGGTTCTGCGACGCCAAGACCTGCCATGTCTTCATCGACGGCAAGCTGGCCTATCGCGACCGCCACCACATGGCGACGCCCTTTGCGCAAACGCTGGAGCCGACGGTCGAGCGCGCGCTGTTCTCGACCGGGGCGGCCGGGAAGTAAGGCGCGCAAGACGCGCCTTTCACCAGCGTCTCGGTGCCCCAGTCTCAGTGCTCGCAGTCTCAGTGCTCGCAGTCTCAGTGCCCCCCAGTCTCAGTGCAAGCCAAACTCGCGCAGCAGTTCTTCGCGGTAGCGCACGAACCGGCTCTCGCTGCGATCGCGGGGGCGCGGCAGTTCAACCTCGACCAGCCGTGCTGTGCCGCCCTTCTCCCTGGGCAGGATCAGCACCCTGTCGGCAAGATAGATCGCTTCTTCCAGATCATGGGTGACCATGACCATGGTGACGTTCTCCTCGCTCCAGATGCGCGCCAGTTCCTCCTGCATGCCGATCTTGGTCATGGCGTCGAGCGCGCCTAGCGGCTCGTCGAGCAGCAGGATTTCAGGTTGCACGGTCAAGGCCCGGGCAATGCCGACGCGCTGCGCCATGCCGCCCGAAAGCTGCCTGGGATAGGCATCGCTGAATTCGGCCAGGCCGACGAGCGCGGTATAGAAGCGGGCCTTGTCCTCGGCCTCCGCCTCGGGCACGCCCCGCACTTCGAGGCCAAAGGCGACGTTGCCAAGCACCGTCAGCCAGGGCAGCAGGCGCGGTTCCTGGAAGATGACCGCGCGCTCGGCACCGACGCCATGGACCGGCCTGCCGTCGATCGCGACACCGCCGCTGTCGGCGGCCTCAAGACCGGCAAGGATGCGCAGCAGCGTGGTCTTGCCCGATCCGCTGGCGCCGACGATGACGAGACATTCGCCGGAGCGGATGTCGAGGTTGAGCGCCCTCAGCACGGCAAGCGGGCGCCCGCCGAGGGTGAAGGATTTGGAGAGGTCGCGTATCGTGACCTCGCCGCCGCTTGTGCTGGCCATGGCCGTCTCCCGATCAATTGGTTTTCGTTTCGCCGCGCCCGTAAAGAATATCCGCGGCTTTCAGCCTGCCCTTGGGCAGCCGGCCGTCGCGCTCGAGCACGCCGACCCAGAAGTCTATGTCGCGGCCGTCAGCCTTCGCCCCTTCGCGCAGGCCGAAGCCGGTCCAGTAGCGCGCCAGCTCGCCATTTTCGCCGCGTTTATCGAGGATCTCCGCAAGCACCTTGCGCGCCTCGTTCGGGTTCTGGCGCGACCAGTCGGCGGCGCGGGCCGACTGGTCGACGAAATTGCGGGCGCCATCCGGATGCGCCGCGATGAAGTCGCGCCGCAGGACAATGAAGCCGCCGGCCAGTTCGCCCAGCACGTGGGTGTCGTTGAACACGCCGCGCACACCACCCTTGTCGACCAGCGCGCCGGCAAACGTCGCCTGCCAGTAGCCCAGTGCCGCGATATCGACCTGGCGTGACCGCAAGGTCTGTTCAAGCTGCGGCCCGGGCACGACGACGAGGTTGGCGGCATCAGGCGGCAGGCCGACGCCGTGCAGCGCCTCGCGGACGGTATAGTCGAGATGGGCGCCGAGCGTGTTGACCGCAATGGTCTTGCCGGCGATGTCGGCAATCGATTTGATCGGGCTGTCTTCCAGCACGTAAAACACGCTGCGCACTTGGCCGTTGATGCCGTTGCTTGGATAGGCAGCGACGAAGTCGTTGCCGCCGGAGATCGAATTGATCACCGCAGCGGTTGCGGCCGAGCCGAGATCGACGCTGCCGGAGGCGAGCGCGAACAGCGATTCCGGGCCGCCGCTGGAGTAGCCGACATTCTCAAGCTTGACGCCGACGTCCTTGAAATAGCCGAGCGCGTCCGCCAGCTCATGCGGCGAGATGCTGCCACGGCTGGCGAGGTAGCGCAACGTGACCGGCGCGGCTTGCGCAACGGCGAAGCGAGGCAGGCCGGTGGCGATGATGCCGGCGGCAAAGGGAGCGCCCGCAAGCAGGGAACGGCGAGTGATTGGCATGGTCCGGACTTTCGTGTTGGAGGATGGGGCCTGTTGGAGAGGATGGTCGAAAGCTGGTCAGTCGATGGGACTGCTCCAGCGGCAAAGCCGCCGCTGCAGGCTGACCAGCGCCTGGTTGGCGATCAGGCCGAGGCCGGCAAGGATGACGATCGCTGCAAACATCAGCGGGATCTGGAAGTTGTACTGCGCGTTCATCACCTGGAAGCCGATGCCCTTGTTGGCGCCGATCATTTCGGAAGCGATCAGCAACAAGAGCGCCGTGGTCGCACTCAGCCTCAAGCCGACGAAGATCGAAGGGACGGCCCCCGGAAGCACGACCCGGCGAAACGCGGTGAGCCGCGTGGCGCCGTAGACCCGGGCCATCTCGAGCAGTTTCGGATCGACTTGCTTGACGCCGCTGATGGTGTTGAGCAGCAGCGGAAACAGCGTCGCCCAGAAGATGACGAAGACCTTTGATGCCTCCCCCAGCCCGAGCAGCAGGATGAACACCGGATAGAGTGCCAGCGCCGAGGTCTGCCGGAAAACCTGCAGGATCGGGTCAAGCGCGGTTTCGACGGCGCGCACCTGGCCCATGAACAGACCAAGCGGGATGGCAACCGCCACCGCCGCCGCGAAGGCGAGGCCGGCGCGCTGCAGGCTGATGGCGATGTCGCCAAGCAAGGTGCCGCCGGCCAGACCGTTCCACAGTGCGGTGACTATCGTGTCGACCGGCGGCAGCACCGCGGCGTTGACCCATCCCGCGCTACTCGACACCTGCCAGATCGCGAGGAAGGCGATCAGGATGCCGTAGCGGGACAGGAAGCGGATGACAGTGCGGTTGGCCAGGCGCGGGAAATCGGTGCCAAGGCCGGTTCTGCCTTCACGTGCCCGGATCGTGACCGACTGCTCGATGTGTTGCAAACTCATCGTCTTGCCCTTTGCTTCAAGAGAATCTATTCGGCGGCCAGCAGCTTGGAGCGGGCGGCGGTCCAGGGATTTTCCGGCCGCCTGAGACCGAGATTCTCGCGCAGCGTCCTGCCCTCATAGGCGGTGCGGAACAGGCCGCGACGCTGCAACTCGGGGATCACCAGGTCGACGAAATCGTCGAGCCCGCCGGGCAGCCACGGCGGCAGGATGTTGAAGCCGTCGGCGGCGTCGTTGCCGAACCATTCCTCCAGTTGATCGGCAACCTGCGCCGCGCTGCCGATGACGGTGTAGTGGCCGCGGGCCGTCGCCACCCACTGGTAGAGCTGGCGGATGGTGAAGTTGTGCTCGTCGGCAATCTGGCGGATCAGCGCCTGGCGGCTCTTCATGCCTTCGGTTTCCCGGCTCGGCGGCAGCGGTCCGTCGAGCGGGTAACCCCGGATGTCGAGCGTCTGGCCGGCCAACCCATTGAGCAGGGCCACGCCATCCTCGGGCAGGATCAGCTCGTTCAGCTGCTGGTACTTGGCGCGGGCTTCCTCTTCGGTGCGGCCGACGAAGGGGGCTACGCCCGGCATGATCAGCACCTGCCCGGGATCGCGGCCGACCGCCGCCTCGCGCGCCTTGATATCGCGGTAGAATTCTTGCGCCGAGGCCAGGTTCTGATGGGCGGTGAAGATGACCTCAGCCGACTGGGCGGCGAGCTTGCGTCCGTCCTCCGACTGCCCGGCCTGCACCACCACCGGGTGGCCCTGAACCGGGCGCGGCACATTGAGCGGGCCTTTGACGCTGAAATGCCGGCCCTTGTGGTCGATGTCGTGAAGCTTGTCCTTGTCGTAGAAGCGCCCCGACTTCTTGTCGCGGATGAAGGCATCGTCTTCCCAGCTGTCCCACAGCGCCTTGACCGTCTCGACATGTTCATGCGCGCGGGCATAACGCTCGGCGTGGGCAGGCTGCGTCTCGCGATTGAAATTGCGCGCGGTCTCGTCACCCGCCGAGGTCACGACATTCCAGCCGGCCCGGCCGTTCGACAGCAGGTCGAGCGAGGCGAACTTGCGGGCGAGCGTATAGGGCTCCTCATAGGTGGTGGAGGCGGTGGCGATGAAGCCCAGATGCGTGGTGAGCGGCGCCAATGCGGCAAACAGCGTCACCGGCTCGAACCCGGCGATCTTGGCATTGCCGCCTTCGCGGGCGCCGAGGCCGACGGTCAGATTGTCGGCGAGGAAATAGGCGTCGAACAGGCCGCGCTCGGCGGTCAGCGCGAGCTGCCTGTGGAACTCGAAATTCGTGGCGCCGTCGGCCGGCGCGTCAGGATGGCGCCAGGCTGCGATATGCTGTCCGCCACCGGGCAGGAAAGCACCAAGCTTGATCTGCCTCGACTTGCTGGGTCTGGTCATTGCGGGCTCCTTCTGAGCTGTGCGGGAAGCGGATTGAGGACACGGGGCCGGTGGCGTGTTCAGGCGGCAAGACCGACGCTGCGTGGCACCGCCCGGCATGCTTCGGCGACCGCTTGCCTGGCGCGAGCATGGATGGCTTCGGACACCAGCACGCCGTTGGCGAAGTCCTTGTCGGAGGCGTAGATCGCGGTCGGCAGGGTCAGCGCCTCGAAGAAGCCGAACAGCGGCCGCAGCTGATGTTCGACCATCAGCGAATGACGATCGCCGCCGCCGGTTGCAGCAAGGATGACCGGCTTTCCCCGCAGGGATGACGGGTCGAGCAGGTCGAAGAAATGCTTGAAAAGCCCGGTGTAGCTGCCTTTGAAAGTCGGCGAGCCAACCACCAGGACGTCGGCGCCCAGCAATCGCTCGACGATGTTCCTGGCCGATGGATCCAGATCGCCAATGCGCCTTGCCAGCGGAAACGACCGACCGAGATCCTCGATGTCGAAAACGGTCGAGGCTGCACCGGTGCTGCTCGCCACCTCCGCAACGATGTGGCTGATGAACGCCTTGGTCTTCGACGGACGGGTCAGGTTGCCCGACAGCCCCACCACCAGATTTTTCGACATTTGGGCTCCTCGCAAAACGCTTGTGGCGTTAACTCTACTAAGTTTATAGAGTTTAATGAGAAAGAAGATTTCAAAACGAACCCGCCAAGAGGATTGAGTTTGCGGCACATCGCCGTTGATTGGTTCTTTCGACGCGAAATGCGAACGGCGAGTTTGGCAACGGCGCCTTGACCGCATTCCGGCCATGCGTTGATGATCTCAGCACACCAAAGGCATCGCCCCGGGGATTCGCATGAAAACAGCCGTTCTGACGTACCTGCTCCTGGCCATTTTGCTGGCGTCGCCGGCGCAGGCGGGCTGGAAGCCGGTCGAGAAGGTCGAGACCTACGCCGTTTCAGGGCAGACCGGTCCCCAACTCCATGCCTCGATGGGCGAGCGCGGGCCGACGATCGGCAAAAGCAGGGTCCGCGCCATGGCCTATACCAATTTCAAGCTGACCTGGGTCAGGGACTATCAGCGGCAAGGCAATGCCTGCGCGCTGGTGTCGGCGCGCCCAAAACTCATCATAACCTATACCTTGCCCAAAGCGTCCGGGCCAATTCCGGCCGCCGTGCAGAAAAGCTGGGACGTTTTTGCCGCTGGCCTCGCCGCCCACGAAAAGGTGCACGGCGATATCATCGTCGACATGGTCCGCAAGATCGAGACGGCGACCATCGGCCTGTCCGTCCCCGACGATCCCGGCTGCAGCAAGATCAGGACCGAAATGACCAGGCGGCTTGCCGAACTCTCCCAGGCGCAGCGGCAGGCAAGCCGCGATTTCGACCGGGTAGAATTCGCCCCGCGCGGCAATCTGCAGCGGCTGATCGTCGCTTTGCTGATGGGGCGGTAGGGGGATGGAAACCGCGGCAAGGCTGGCGAAGGCATTGACGTCGCTAATCTCCAAAGCGAGGGTGTCTGATGGGTCACGATCTCGTTCCGCCGCATCAGCGCAAGAACGCAAAATCGATGCGTCGTGTGATGACCGACGCCGAGTTGAAACTATGGAACGAGCTTCGCGCCCATCGATTGATGGGGCTGAGCTTTCGCCGGCAAGTGCCAATCGGACCCTACATTGTTGACTTTGCCTGTCCGACACACCGCCTAGTCGTCGAGGTCGATGGCAGCCAGCACGCGAACACTGAACACGCGGAGCGCGATGCAGCACGCAGCGCTTATTTGAAGAGCAGCGGCTGGACCATCCTGCGCTTCTGGAACGACGACGTCATTCGCGACATCGACAATGTCTGCCAGCACATAATCATCGAGGCCGGTGCGGACAGGCGCTGACTTTCACCCCGCCACCGGCGTCCACATCACATCCTCGACCCTGCCCGCCCCCGTCGCCAGCATCACCAGCCGGTCGAAGCCGAGCGCGGCGCCGCTTGCCTGCGGCATGATGGCCAGTGCGGCGAGGAAATCCTCGTCGATCGGATAGCGTTCGCCGTAGATGCGCTGCTTCTCGTCCATTTCGAGGATGAAGCGCCGGCGCTGCTCGTCGGCGTCGGTCAGCTCGCCGAACGCATTGGCCAGTTCGACGCCGCAGCAATAGAGCTCGAAGCGCTCGGCGGTCCTCGGGTCATCGGCGCTCGGCCGGGCAAGGGCGGCCTCCGAGATCGGATAGCCGTAAAGAATGGTGGCGCGCCCCTGCCCCAGCCCCGGTTCGATCTTTTCCACCATCACCCGGCTGAACAGATCGGCCCAATTGTCGTCGGGCGCGGTGCGCAAGCCGGCCTGGACCAGAGCCGCATGCAGCGCCTCGCGATCGGTGCTGCCGTCGGCGGCGACCGTGACCAACAGATCGATACCGGCATAGCGGATAAAAGCCTCGGCGACGCTCAACCGTTCCGGCTCGGCGAACGGATCGGCCTCGCGGCCGCGAAAGGCGAAGCGTTTCGTGCCGGCGCGCTCGGCGGCCAGCGCGACAAGCCCGGCGCAATCCTGCATCAGGCTGTCGTAGGTCTCATCGGCCCGGTACCATTCGAGCATGGTGAAGGACGGATGGTGCAATGGGCCGCGCTCGCGGTTGCGATAGACGGCACTCAGGCTGAAGATGCGTTTCTCGCCGGCGGCGAGCAGCTTCTTGCAGGCGAATTCCGGCGAGGTGTGCAAATAGAGCGGCAGGTGCCGCCCATCCGGGCCGATCGCCTCGGTGGCGAAGGCCGACAGATGCGCCTCGTTGCCGGGCGAGACCTGCAGCGCCGCCGTCTCGACCTCGACGAAGTCGCCGCGGGCAAACCAGTCGCGCAGGGCCGCGGTGATGGCATTGCGCAGGATCAGCCGCGGCCGCCGGTCGGCGTGAACATCGGGCGTCCACCAAGGCGAGGCGGCGGTCATGACGACAGGATTTGCATCGAGGACTGGCGATTGCCGCCAAGATGCGCTAGGCCGCACCGGACGGCTCCCGCAGCCGATTTGCGCCGGTCGGCGCTCCCAGGCCAGTCAACGCTGTTAGGAATAAAGCCCGTGAAGGTCATCGCCAGTTCCCTACGCAAAGGCAATGTCGTCGAAAAGGACGGCAAGCTCTATGTGATCCTCTTTGCCGAAAACATCCATCCGGGCAAGGGCACGCCGGTGACCCAGCTCGACATGCGCCGCATCTCCGACGGGGTGAAGGTCTCGGAGCGCTACCGCACCACCGAGCAGGTCGAGCGCGCCTATGTCGAGGAGCGCGAGCATACCTTCCTCTACCACGACGCCGAAGGCTATCATTTCATGAACCCGGAAAGCTACGACCAGGTCGCGGTGCCGGAAAGCGTGGTCGGCGAGATGGCGCCCTATCTCAAGGAAGGCATGGCGGTGCAGATTTCCCAGTACAACGGCATCGCCATCTCGCTGGTGCTGCCGCAGCGCGCCACCTTCGAGGTGGTCGAAACCGAGCCGGTGACCAAGGGCCAGACGGCGTCCTCGTCCTACAAGCCGGCGACGCTGTCCAACGGCATGCGCACGCTGGTTCCGCCGCACATCACCGCCGGCACCCGCGTGGTGGTGATGACGGCTGATGGCGCGTATGTGGAACGCGCCAAGGACTGAGAGGCAGGATCGCTTTTGTCGTCGCTGAAGGTGTCGCGCGATGAATGCCAGGGCGCAACTCGCGCCGCTGGCGCGATGCGTGCCGTCTCCTTTACTGAAACGGTGCAGACTCAGCCAAGGATAAAACCCGCCACCAGAACCGTAAGGATCATCGACAGCGGGACGGCAAGCAGGCAGCAGGCCTCCAAAGTGTTGATTTGCCAAGAGTTCATCGGGCGCTTCCCAGTTGATTTCCTATCTAAACGGTCAGATTGGGATGGCAGTTCCACAAAAAATCTCCGGCGTCATTCCGTGCCACGATCATGCCGATCGACACGAACCCCGGTCATCCAGCGGGCACGCGCCAGATGCGTCGCCCAGGCGCGGAATGCCCGCTCCGGCTCCTGCTCAGGGTCAATGTGCAGGACGCTGTGGGCGACCTCACGCCAATCGGCCCCGTCCGCCGAAGCATCGAGCAGCTGGATGTAAGTCAGCATGCAGTGCTCGTCATACGCGGTCAGCGCCGAAGACGTCGGCGCCGTATCTGCGAAATGAGCGTTTTGCGGCATCTTTGGCATTGTGATCTACCAGCAATGGCGCAGCGTAACAGGCCGTCGGGAAACCCGCGCCCTTCAATTGGAGGACGCTGGCCAAAACGCATTGCCAAACGCCCCGTTTGCCCCTTCACCGCGGCCGCCGCATCAGCATCATGCCGTAATGCACCGCCAGCAAGTCCAGCCCGATTTTGAGCAGTTTCGACAGCACATCCCGCGGCTCGCCGGTCTGTTCGGCGAGGCTCTTCACCGTTTCGCCGGCGCAGCAGACTTTTTGCACCACGACCGACACCTCCCAATGCGCAAGCGCCCTGGTGGCGTCGGCATAGGCGCGGCCGGCGGACAGGATGCGGTCGGCAACGCCGCCGCCGATGCGTCCGCCGTCGACGCGCTCGGTCAGCGCCATCGGCTTGACGCCGTCCTGTGCCGAGACGCGAAAATCCTCGCGGTAGCGCATGCCCGCCTCGCGCTGCTGGCGCGACAGCGAGGTGATGCCGGTCAGCGGGTCGACGTTGCGCACGCGCACAATGCCGCCGGTCGCCGTGTGGCCGCTATTGGACACCTCATAGACGCGCCTCGCCTCCAGCGTGCCGGTCGCCAGCCGCTTGCGGCCGAAAGCATCGTCCTTCAGCGCGAAATCATGGCCGACCTGCGTGCGGATACGCACCTGCTCGGCCTCGCCCGTGGGTAATTTGGGCGGCTTGGCCTTTTGGGCGGTCTTCTTGCTCATCTGTGGCTCCTCGTTTCATTGCTGCCTTCGCAGAACCTGGGTTCCTCCGCGCAGCGGGGGCGAGGAACCGGGCCGCCGGGCTTGGCGAGAAAACTCTCGACCGATGCCGCTCGCGCTGCGTCCGCGAGAGCCGTACGGCGATGGTCGCAGAACCGCGCCGCGTGATAGGCGCAGTAGCTTTTCAGCGGCCGCGTGCGCAGGCCGCAGCACAGCATCTCCAGTGCCGGCCGGCTGCCGGGCGCGTCGTTTTCGGGGTCCTCCTCCAGCGTCAGGTCGAGCGGTGCGCGGCAGCGGTTGAACAGGCAGTCGATGAAGCGCATGGCCGCGACATGCGGCTGGCGCCCGACGGCGGCAGCGGGGCGCGGCGCCGGCAGCTTGAGGGCCTCGCCGTCGGGCCCGTGGATCTCGCGCACCAACGGGCGCTGCGGCAGCCAGACCGGCGGCGCCAGCCTGGCCGGCGTGCGGGCGATGCTTTGCGATACTGTATCGGTGTAGGCGGGCATGGCGTTGGTCCATTGAAAGGTTGCGTCGATGCCGAAGTTGCGCCCCTCTCCCCGTTGACGGGGAGAGGATGCCGGCAGGCAGGTGAGGGGCGGCGCGGCGGCGCCGAAATTCCGGGCCGGAGCCGTGAGGGGACGGATCCGGCCGTTCCGGTCGCCGCCGCTGACGGCAGGGCGACCGGATCCGAGGGCGCGAGCCTCGGGCTTCGTCCCGGCCGGGGAGGAGGACAGCCGGGACGGATGGGAAAGCGAGATGGAGCGACGTGGCTTGTGCATAGCTATATATAAGCATAACTCAAAAAATATGCAAGCTATTCTTTCATGGACGAAACCGATTCTTATGTTTCAGATGGCGCCATGGCGAAAACCTCATTGTCGATCAAGGTCGGGGCGGCGATCCGCAAGGCGCGCAAGCAGCGCGGCCTGGTGATGCGCCATATTGCCGAGCACAACGACACCGACGTCGCCGCTGTCGGCAATTGGGAAACCGGCCGCAACCTGCCGAAAACCGAGAACCTTTTGAAGACCGCCGCCTTCCTGCGCGTCGACCCGGTGGCGCTCGGCAAGGGCGAGATCGTCTTCCTCGACGACGCCGACAATGTCGCCGACGCCGAGATCGTCACCGACGCCGCCCCCCTGCCCGGCGGCCCGATGGACATCGAGCTTCTGGGTGCCGCGGTCGGCGGCGACGACGGCGACTTCACCTTCAACGGCGAGGTTGCCGGCTATGTCCAGCGCCCGCCCGGCATCGCCCATCTGCGCAAGGTGTTCGCGCTGCACGTGCTCTCCGACTCGATGGTGCCGCGCTACGAGCCCGGCGAGATGCTCTATTGCGGCGGCCGCGACGCTGTGCCCGGCGACCACGTGGTGATCGAGATGTTTCCCGAGGAAAACGAGCGCAACGGCAAGGCCTTCATCAAAAAGCTGGTCAAGCGGACCGCCGCCGAGTTGGTCGTCGAGCAGTACAATCCGCCGAAGACGCTGACCTTCAACCGCTACGCGATAAAACACGTCTGGCGCGTCATCCCGCTCAAGGAACTGCTGGGGTACTAGGGCGGCGGCGAGCGCCTTCTTCCCCTGCAACGGCATCGCCGGCAGGGGCAATAGGGATTCTTGCGAAGAGGACCCCCACCCTAACCCTCCCCACAAGGGGGAGGGAATGCTGCCGCGCCTTTACTTCCCTTAGCGCCGAGTCAAGCAATCTGCCGAGGTCAGCGCCAACGGAGTCTCCCTCCCCCTTGTGGGGAGGGTTAGGGTGGGGGTCCATCGTAGAGCGAAAGCCTCGAAGCCTCGGCTTCCCATGCGATTCCCCTGCCCGCAAGCGGGCGCCATCAAGCCCGCCTGGATCTCTCCAGCAGAACCTCGCGCTCGCCAAGCATCCGCGCCTCGGCGCGGCGCTGCTGCCGCTCGTCGATGAACGCCGCCTGGATCGAGACCGCCGCGCCCGGCAGGCCATCGGCGCGACAGGCCGAGCAGCGAAGCCGCCCCGACAGCGCCGCCAGCGGCGTCTGCGCGGTCACCCCGAAACGCCTCAGCTCGGCCGGCTTCCACCATCTGTTTCGACCGCAATCGATACACTCGACCGCGATCGAGACGACCTCGGCGATCGTTGCTTCCTTGCCCGGCAATGCCATCGTCCCTGATGCCTCAGTTCCTGTTTTGTTCACATCATTACGGGATTTTCCCGAAGAGTCGAGTCGGTTCCGCTCAACCCATGCAAAAGTTTAACTTGTGCCACTTTGTGAGTTATGCTTGCGTCAGATTCCCCAGACGAATGGGCGACGGGACCGGGTCTCCGTCGCGCCGCCGCCAGTCAAGGAGACGAAGATGGACGCCCTCTCCGCCCAGTTCGCCCGTGATTGCGGCTATACCGGCGACAGCCCGGCGATGCTCGTCGCCTTCGCCGCTATCCGCCTCGACGGCATAGGCCGGGCGCGCCTCGGCCATGGCCAGCGCAAGGCGCTGGTCGACCGGCTGAAGCTCGGCGAGGCCTTGTTCCTGGCGGCGATCCGCCCGGCGCAGTCGGCGGAGGAGGCGCTCGAGGACGCCGCCCGCTTCATTGCCTGTTATCGCAACATGCCGCGCTGGCGCCAGGAAAGGCGCGGCGCCGATCTCGCCCGCGCCAGGCAGCAGCGGATCCTGGCGCGCTTCTTCCGCCGCTACGGCCACCGCCTCTGGTCACGGCAGGCGGCGTAAGCTGGAGGTGAGTAACGTCGGCGCTGCCCCGCTGCCGGCACCTTCTCCCCGTATAGTGACGGGGCGAAGGGCTGGCCGCAGCGTCGGCTCCACTTCTGCAACGCCGGAGATTGGCGAAATCCTTTGCGACGGCGTCCTTCTCCCCGTCCCTATACGGGGAGAAGTGCCCGGCAGGGCGATGAGGGGCAGCGCAAACCTGAAGCGATTGCCCTGCGCCCTACCCTCCTGGCTCCTTGACAATCCACCCTATTTGTTCTCTTTTTGTTCAAAACAAAAAAACCAACCCTCAAGACAATGCGGCGTTCGAACCGCCGCGGGCGAACGGGCCGGATGGAAGCCAACATCCTCCACGCTGATCTGGACGCTTTCTATGCCTCGGTCGAACAGTTGCTCGACCCCGCCCTGCGCGGCAAGCCGATCGCCGTCGGCGGCGGCGTCGTCTTGGCCGCGTCCTACGAGGCCAGGGCTTTTGGCGTGCGTGGCGGCATGCCGGGGCGGCGCGCGCGGGAACTCTGCCCCGGGCTGATTTTCGTCGGCGGCCATTTCAAGGATTATCAGCGGCTCGGCGATGCGGCTATTCAAGTGCTCGGCGATTTCACGCCGGTGGTCGAGCGGATTTCCATCGACGAGGCCTTCGCCGACGTCGCCGGCTGCACCCACCTGTTCGGCCCGCCGGCCGAGATCGCGACAACCATCCGCCGCCGCGTGCGGGCCGAGCTTGGCTTGCCGATCTCGGTCGGCGTGGCGCGCACCAAGCACCTGGCCAAGATCGCCTCGCAGGTGGCCAAGCCCGACGGGCTGGTGGTGGTCGATCCGCGCCACGAGCTGGAGTTTTTCTGCACGAGTTGCCGGTCGAACTGATGTGGGGCGTCGGTCCGGTCACCAGGGAGCGGCTGGCCGGCATTGGTGTGCGCACCATCGGCGAGCTGGCGAAGACCAATGGTGGGTCGCTGGAGCGTCTGCTCGGCCCGGCGGCAGGTGATAAACTCAACGCGCTGGCCTGGAACCGCGACCCGCGAAAACTCGAGACGCAGCGCCGGGCACGATCGGCCGGCGCGCAATCGGCGCTCGGCAGGAAACCGGCCGAGGCAAAAATCTTCGTGCCCACCCTGCTGCATCTGGCCGACAGGGTCGCCACCAGGCTGCGGGCGAAATCCCGGCCCGGCCGCACGGTGGCGGTCCGCGTTCGCTTTGCCGATCTGCGCTCGGTGACGCGTTCGATCACGCTCGACCAGCCGATTTCGGCAACCGCGATGCTGGCCGAGATCGCCGAGGCGCTGGTGCGCAAGGTGCTTGTCGATCATCCGCACGAAAAGACCATCTCGCTGCTGGCGATCGCCGTCTCGCATCTGGAGAACCAACCGGCCCTGCAGCTGGAATTGCCGCTCGGCCTCGACGACGACAGCCGCCGCCCCGGCACCAGGAAGGGCGCGGCGCGCTGGACCGCCGACCGCGCCATCGACCAGATCCGCGACCGCTTCGGCTGGGAGGCGGTCGGCTATGCCTCGGTCGCGCTTGGCCAATCGCAATCGGTCCCCGATGCGTTTCGCGAGCTGGCCGAAAAGGAACTGTGAGCCGACAGAGGCGGCCCTGGTCGTCAGCCAAAAGCGTTGCGCTGCCCCAGGCGATCAGGGCGATGCCGGCTGCCCGGCCAACCCACTGGCCGGCAGGAAACGCCTTTTCAACCAGCACCAGAATGGCGAGCGCGGCAATCCACACCAGGTTCATGATGCCACCCACGAACAACAGCGCCATCAGTATCCAGCAGCATCCGACACAAAACGCTCCGTGCAATGCGCCCAGACGCAGCGCGCCAACTGCGTGGGGACGCCAGTGGCGGGCAAGGAACGCCGTCGGTGCCCGGCAATGCGACAGGCAGGCGTTCTTGAAGGGCGAGAGCTCATAGATCCCCGCGCCGATCAGGACGATGGCTGAAAGCCAGCGGCTCTGCGAACTCATCATCGTCGCCGAAACGAAGGCTTCGCGTTCGAGCAGCCAATGCAATGCGGTTGCCGCGACGGAGAACCCCAGCCAGACCAGGAGGTAGCCTGCCATGAACACGCCGGTCGGCGCGAGCTTGTCCTGGATCTGACCCCGTGCCAGCGCATGGCGATGCACGCGCGCATAGAGCAGGATGGTCGGCGCCGCACTCGGCGACATCATGGCGATCATCATGACCCACCACATGGCGATCATCAGCGCCCAGTTCGCGCCCCCCCCAGGCCCGCGGCTCCGTCGCCATCGCGCTCATGTCCATGCCGGACATGCCAGACATATCCATGCCAGACATATCCATACCGGGCATATCGGATGTCATGTTCGGAGTTTGCAGGTGGGGGAATAGCGCGAGCCTCGACATCTCCCACGCATTCATGCCGATCCCTGCGCCGGCGGCGATGTAAAGCCAGGCCAGCAGGCACAGCGCCACCACGCCCGCAATCGTGACGACGCGGTCGCGCCTGAGCAGCCGTTCCAGTGGCGATCCGCCGTTCATGCACCGCGTCAGGCCCGCACCACCCCGTGATTGTTGAGATGCAGCCGCGCGAACTGGCCGTAACTGTCCTTAGTGGTCACCTGAACCGGCCCGCTGGTTGTGCTCGAAGCACTGCCGATCTCGGCGACCGCATATTCGAAGCCGTTCGGCAACACGATCTGGGCGCGCGCGTCCGCGCCAGTCACCTTGTTGCGGATCGGTTCGCCTACCGTTTCGATGTAGTCCTTGACGAAGATGCGGCCCCTGCGGCCGTCGACATCGAGGTCGAGATCGATCCTGGTGAAGACCGGCTCATTCATTTTTGTCACGGTCGAGGCGTAGACGGCGAACATCGTCGCGAACGGATCGGTGTCCTGGCCGGTCATGATGCGCAGCAGCGCGTCACGCTGCTGGTCGGTTGCCTTCTCGTCGACGAAAGCGATGGCTTCGCCGTTGCCCTCGTGGATTGCGCCGGGGCCATTTGAAGATAGCGGCGATGCGCAGGCCGTCGAGAACGGTCTCGCCATGATGACCTTCATCGATCTGGATGCCGGCCACGGCATGGCAATGGCCCTTGTCGGGCAGCGCATTGAATTGACAGTTGCAGCCATATTCGCAGTGCAATTGACGAGTTCGCGTCCCTTGATTCCCAAGACGTCATGCTGTCCTCCCTGATCCCGAAATATTAGACGATCATCATACACCTGGACTCTTTCCTCTCAAAGGCGCACCCTTAAAAAGGCGAAACCCAGCGAGAGTTTCGTCCAAGGCTTCACATGTTTGAGATGCGCCGCTGATTGCCTGACCTGTCCGGATAATTTCCGGGTGGGGCAAACGCTCATTGCGCCTATCCGTGTTCAGGCTGCGGCCTAAGGCACGTGCAGCCCGGTCCCGGATCAACTGGGAGGAAACAACATGCCTGATCTTCAACGCAGAGAACTTCTTGTTCAGGGAAGTGCTGCCCTTGCCGCAATTGCTGCTCTCTATACCTCGCGTCGGGCTTACGCTTTTCCAACACGGGCGAGCGAGGAGGTTATTCGGTGGCTGGACCAGCCGACCGAAAATCCCGATCCGGTCGGCATCCAGAAGCAGCTTGTCTGGGAGGATCTGGACAGCTGGATAACGCCGAACGACAAGTTCTTCAGCATCTCGCATTTCAATCGACCAACGATCGACGAGAAGACATGGTCGATGGAGATCGGTGGCTTGGTCAAGAAGCCCTTGAAACTGACTCTCGCCGACATCAAGGCGCGGCCGCGCCAGGAGGTCGTTTTCACAGTCGAATGCTCGGGCAACCACGGTTTTCCGTTTTTCACCGGCGGCATCGGCAATGCCCGCTGGGCAGGGACGCCGCTCGCCCCGATCCTCGAGGAAGCCGGCGTCCTGGAAAATGGCATCGAGGTGGTCTTTTTCGGCACTGACACAGGCGAAGTCGCCATACGCGACGTCAAGATGCAGCAGAACTTCGCGCGCAGCATGTCGCTTGCCGAAGCGACCAACCCAGACAACCTGCTCTGCTATGAAATGAACGGAGCTGCCTTGCCGGCGGCCAATGGTTTTCCGCTGCGGCTGATTGCTCCGGGCTGGTACGGCATCGCCAACGTCAAGTGGCTGGAGCGCATCGAGGTGCGCGACACCCGCTTCATGAGCCTTCTGATGGCGCGTGACTATGTCACCATCCGGGAGGAAGAGCGCAATGGCGAGACCGTGTGGACCGAGGACTCAGTCGGGCGAGCGCTGATCAAGTCCGCGCCCGCGAAGGTCACCCGCAAGGACTCGGACTGCCGCATCATTGGGGCAGCCTGGGGGGCACCGATCGATCGGGTCGAAGTGCAAATCGATCAAGCGCCATGGGCACCGGCGACCATCGACCGCAGCGAGGAGGCCGAACACGCCTGGAAGATCTGGTCCCTGGATTGGCCAAATCCGTCGCCTGGAGAACACACGGTGACCTCGCGCGCGGTCAGCACCACGGGACAGGTTCAACCGGCAATGGACGATCCCTTGATTGCCAAGAAACACACATACTGGGAAAGCAATGGCCAGGTGACGCGCCGCGTGCGTGTCGTTTGATAGACTTTGCGGGAAGGTGAAGCAGGCAGCGCCTGACCGCAGACTGGTCGCCAGCGTCAGTCCTTGGATGCCGTGATGACGAGCGCCGGCATGTCGAAAGCGACGGCGCCGGCTGCTGTCACGTAAGGCATAAGTGCCCGCTCGGCCTCCTCCAGAAGCCGCTTGAACTGCTTGTTGTCCAAAAGCCCGCCCAACGTCCAGATGCAGGCTCTTTCAGTCGAGATCAGCGTCTCGATCGAGGCAAAACGGACCGTTCCGCGGTGCCGCTTCACTTCGGCACGCTCTATGCCTGCCTTCGCGCAGAGCGAGCGCAGCAACTCCGCATTGCCGAGCACAAAGGGCGCCCGGAACGCGTTGGCAACGTCGCTTCCAAACAGCCGATCAAGCATATCCGCCACTGCGGCATAGCCGGGCGACTGGTCGAGCGAGTCGCAGACCGCGACGGCGAGCCGGCCGCCGGACTTGACCACGCGCATCATTTCCCGCAGTCCGGCTGCTCGATCGTCGAAGAACATCAGGCCGAACTGGCTGACTGCGGCGTCGAAGCTTTCATCCGGGAAAGGAACCTGCTCGGCGCGCCCTTCTCGCCACTCGATGCGAGTGCTTTTGCGGCGGGCAACGCAAAGCATATCGGGATTGGGGTCAAGCCCGACCACCTTGCCCTCCGCGCCAACGCGGTCGAGGGCCGCGAGCGCCAGCACACCCGTACCGCAGGCGATGTCGATCACGCAGTCGCCCCTCCCTATTCGCGCCTCGGCGGCGACGATAGGCCCCCATTGTCGGAACAGCGCTGGAACGAACAGTGAGTCGTAGATTTCAGCCGGAGTTTTCGATGTCTTGCCCCGACGGGTCTGGGCCGCCGCTTGCTCCGATCCCGGCGTTGCACCTTCAAGGAACACTGCGTTGGATCGGGTTCCGGCGACGCGAAGCGCCTTCAGCGGCTCGTATTCGGGCGATGAATACCAGCGCCGGGCATGCTCGCCGTCGGCAAATTCGACGATGACCGGATAGACCGGCTGCCAGTCTCCTTCGACAAGGTCGCATTTCCCGCCCAGCACCAGATAGCGCCCTCCATACTGTTCAACCGTTGCAAAGACCCCTGCCAGATACTGCTCGACCTTGGCCTGGTCGGTGATTTCACGCACGTCGAAGAAGCAATAGGTAGACATGGCCGACCTCCGTTGATCGCATGGACTCCACGGGATGCGCGGTGGATATACTGTTCGGCGCATAGTAGACTTGGCCATGGGCACGCTCCATGACCCAGCGTCTCAATCGCTTGCCGCAGCGTCCGTTCTGGCGCGATCGCCTGGGCGGCCACCGGAAGAGGTCGTTGCCGATGCCGCACCTTCGGCCGCGCCGGACAAGGATGTGCTTTCGGATGTGCTGCGCGTAGTAAAGCTCACCGGCGCGCTTTTCTTCTGGGTCGATGCCTCTTCGCCCTGGAGCGTGGAGGTGCCGCGCGCGGATTCATTTGCCCATCTCATCCTGCCGCGCGCCCAACATGTGATTTCCTACCACATCATCACCCAAGGATCGGGCTCGGTCAGCATCGGTGACGGTCCGCCGATGGAATTTGCCGAAGGCGACATACTTGTGATCCCGCATGAGGATTCGTACGCGATGTGCAGTGCGCCCGGAGTGCGACCAGGTTTGAGCCCGGAAGATTCGCTCGACTTCTTTCGCGCCATGGCGGCCGGACAACTGCCCTTCGTGGTCAACGAAGGTGGCGACGGCCCCCTCCTGACCAGATATGTCTGCGGTTTCCTTGGCTGCGATGCACGGCCGTTCAATCCTCTGCTTGGGGCCCTTCCTCCGCTGATACGCATCCGGCGCGCGGCCGGCGCACCGAGCGACCTGCTCGACGGGCTGATCGAGCTAACGCTGGCAGAGGTGTCCGCTCAGCGGCCTGGCGCTGAATGCATCCGCCTGCGCCTCAGCGAGTTGATGTTCGTTGAGGTCGTTCGCCGCTATCTTGAGGCACTGCCGCCGGAGCAGACCGGCTGGCTGGCCGGCTTGCGCGACCCCGCCGTCGGCCGGGCCGTTGCGCTTGTCCACGAGAATCCGGCGCGTGGCTGGACAATTGAAGAACTCGCACGCGAAACCGGCGTCTCGCGGTCCGTCCTTGCGGCCCGCTTCACGCGTCTCGTCGGCTGCCCGCCGATGCAATATCTCACGCGATGGCGCATGCAACTGGCGGCACGACTGCTCACCGATGGGCTGGCCAAAGTCTCGGCGGTCGGGCGTGATGTCGGCTACGAGTCCGAAGCGGCCTTCAGCCGGAGCTTCAAGAAGCTCGCGGGCGTCTCGCCGGCTGGCTGGCGCGACGGCCGGCGCGGATAGCGGGCGGCCGGAGGCCGACCCTCCCCCTACCCCTCCATCGTGCTGATCTCGGCATCGATCAGGCACCAGGGTGCATAACGAAAATCGCGGATCTGGACGACCCGCTCGTCCCGCCATTCGACCAGCATGAAGCCGCGCACCGCGCCGTCCGGCTCCTGCGGGTTGCGGATCAGGATCGCCGGCCTGCCGTCGACAAAACCCAGCGACAGCGCCCAGTCGCTCATGCGCTCGTAATTGCCGAAATAGGTCGACACTTCGGCCTTGCCGCGCATGCGGAGGCGGCTGACCAATTCGAGCTGGACATCCTCGGCGATCAGCGCCCTGACCGCGTCGAAGTCGCGCGCGTTGAACAGATCGACATAGCGGTGCAGCCTTCGCTCGTCATCGGCGTCGAGCCTGGGTGCGGCGACGTGCTCAGGCTGCGATGCCAGCAGGCGCAGCTGCGCCCGCCCGCGATGCAGCGCCGCCTTGGTGGCGGCCAGCGTCGCGCCGGTCACCTCGCAGGTCTCGTGCAGGGAAAGGCCTAGCACGTCGACCAGGATCACGGCGCTGCGCTGCGCCACCGAGAGCTGCATGAAGCTGCGCAGGCCGGCCGCCGCGGCGAGCCTTGCGTCGGCGCTGCCGGAAGGATCCTCGATCATGGTCATGTCGGTCTCGGTCATGCGCGACCTTTCCCGATGGCGCCGGCGCAGATGGTCCTGCGCGGCATTATGCGCGATGCGAAACAGCCATTGCTCGGGCCGTTCGACCGTCATGCTGCCGTCGACCGCCTGCAGCGCCTTGATCAGCGTCTCCTGCACGATGTCTTCGCCGTCGATCACCGAGCCGGCCATGCGGGCGCAGTAGCGGTGCAATTTGGGCGTAACCCGGAGAGCATCGCCTCAAGCGCCGGTCGATCGAATTTCGGTTGGATCATGGCGTCCATTCTATCCGGCCTTGCTCTCCTCAAGCACACGGTAGTTGCCGATGATTTTGGCAGGCGATCGCTTGACCGGCGTCGAGCGCCGATCCGCATGGTTTTGCGTGAACGCCTCGAAGGCCGCAAGCCCGGTCAGCGCGGATGTGTCATTTCCCTCGCCGACGACATGGATGAACTCGCCGTCGTCGAGTTCGAGCACGAGATAGCGCACGCTCTGCGGCGCCGTCTCATCCAGCGTCTCGAACACTTTTGCCACCAGCGCGCGGTTCTCTTCCAGCCCGGTGTCTTTCACGCTGTAGCGAATGAGTTTGTAGCCCATGGTTCGTCTCCTGAATGGTTGGTCTGAGCAGAAGACGTTTCGCGTTCCCGAAAAGATTCTCGCACGCTATAAATTTTTTCGGCCGCCCGGATCGACTTCCACCTGCGGACGGCTACGCAGCAGCCATCGAGGAGCAGGAGCGACGACCATGCACATCCAGTTTGCCGAACTGCCGGTATTCGACCAGGACCGCGCCAAGGCGTTCTACACCAGGCATTTCGCCTGCAAGGTGACGGCCGACGAGAAGATGGGCGATAGCGGCTGGCGCTGGATCGAGCTGAAATTTCCCGACGCCGTGACGAACCTGCATTTCGTGAGGCGCGCCGACGACACGCCAGGCGCGGAGCCGGTGCTGGTGCTGGTCGACGACGATGTCGAGGCCACCATCGCCGCGTTGAAGGCGGACGGCGTCGAGATCATCACCGAACCGAAGGAGGCGCCCTGGCAGCCAGGCCGCACGGTGGCGGAATTTCGCGACAGCGAGGGCAACCGCATGGTGATCGGCAGCCAGTGAGCGGGTGCAGCCGGAGGGCGGGCATCTGAATGGGTCGTGCGTCCGGGCGGAAAACGGCCACTTAAGCAGCCCCAGCCTTGTGCGCCAAAGCATGCCTCGGCTGGTAGAGGCCAAGCGAGCCGCCACTGGGAAGCGAGACATGCGTGAGCAGGCCCCAGCCTTCATCGGCGACCGAAGTGCATTCAACATCGTGCGATTTCAGCTCTTGGATTGTGGCATTGATGTCTTCGCACATGAGATAGACTTCGTGGCTGTCGACTTCGGCGGCCGGGTGAACGGCAATCTCGGCCGGCGGCAATGCGAAGATCAACCAGCCTTCGCCAGCATCGACTGCTGGAAAACGTAGGACATTGCGAAAAAATGCGCGGTCTGCCTCGGCATCCGTGCTGTAGATGATCATGTGTGCGCCAGAAATCATGGCTCCTTATCTCCCTGAAAGTGATGCGAACAAACAAGCTATTGCCGTTGCAAACGACGTTTCCGCCCGTCGACACAGCCGCTCGATATCGGCAAGCTTCAGTTGGATATAGGTCGGCCGGGCGTGATTGCAGGTGCCGAAACCCGGCGTTGCTTCAAAGACCGACGCCTGCCAGACCTCACGCTATCAGCGGAAGAAGCTGGAGATACTGTTCGCGCACCTGCCGCCATCACCCGGCCATCGGTTTTGAGTCGACCTGGCGCGCGTCTTGGCTCTGGTCTGCGACCGGGGCGGCTGGGGCATCGATCCGGCTCAGAATGTGATCCGAGATGCCGGGCGCGATCTCCCGCTCGCCCATGATGATCAGATCGGCGCCGAACTTCTTCAGGTAATCCACTTCGGCATCGGAATGCGCACGGGCGATGATCTCGAGCTTTGGATTGATGGCATGGGCTTGCTCGATGAGATTGCCGCTCTCGAACGGATTGGGAATGGCGCTGATCAACCACCGGGCCGAGGCAACGTTGGCCGCCTCAAGCAGTCCCGGCTGGGCGGCATTTCCCGCAATGACATCAACGCCGCGGGCGCGCAGCTGTTCTACTATCACTTGTCGTTCCTCGATCACCAGGTAAGGCTGCCTTGCCTTTTGCAACGTCTCTGCGACCAGGCTTCCGACCCGTCCATGGCCGACAAGCACCGCGTGGTCTGTCAGGCTGGTAGCCGCGAGTTCGGGCGGTTCGGCTCTGCCTTCTTGCGTGGCAATGGTTCGCTCTCGTGCTTTCAGCCACGGCGTCAGCCGATCCAACGCCGCAAATAGCAGCGGGTTGACGAGGATCGAAAGGATGGCTCCGGCAAGCACCAGGTCACGTCCAGCCTCTGGGAGAAGCGCGAGTTCGACACCCAGTCCCGCCAGGATGAAGGAGAACTCGCCGATCTGTGCCAGGCTCAGGCCGAGTGTCAGGGCCACGTAGGACGGATAGCCGAACATCAATGCGATTGCCGATGCGGCCGTGGCATTGCCGATGACGATGATCAGAAATGTCACGCCGACGAGCAGCGGCTGCTCGACCAAGATCATCGGGTTGAACAGCATGCCGACGGAGACGAAGAAAAGCACGGCGAATGCGTCGCGCAGCGGCAGCGTTTCCTGAGCGGCCCTTTGGCTCAACTGGGATTCGGCAAGGATCATTCCTGCGAAAAACGCCCCAAGAGCGAACGAGACGCCAAACAGCTCGGCTGCCCCGAAAGCGACACCAAGGGCAATTGCCAGCACGGCCAAACGGAAAAGCTCTCGCGAGCCAGTGTGAGCAACGTAGTGGAGTATCGGCGGAATGACACGTCGCCCGACGACAACCATGATCGCGAAGAAAGCCGCCAATTTGCCCAGCGTAAGCCCGAGCGCGCTCCAGATGGTCTGCGGCTCAAACAATGTGAACAGGTCATTGCCGTTAAGGTTTGCCCCGTTGACATTGCCACCGAGCACGCCGGCGAAGGCCGGCAACAGCACGAGCGCGAGGACCATGGCGAGGTCCTCTACGACCAGCCAGCCGACTGCGATGCGTCCGCCATCGGTTTCGACCTGCCGCATTTCCTGCAGCGCCCGTAGAACCACGACTGTGCTTGCAACCGACAGGGCCAGCCCAAACACCACTCCGGCTCCGATCGGCCAGCCGATCGCCTGCGTCACGAGGAGCCCGAGCATAGTCACCAGCGCCATTTGACCGACAGCGCCAGGAAGCGCGATCTTTCTTACCGACAGCAGATCGTTCAGCGAAAAATGCAGCCCTATGCCAAACATCAGCAGGATCACGCCGAGTTCGGCGAGTTGGCGCGCCAGCGCCTGGTCGGCAACGAAGCCGGGCGTGAACGGACCAATCAAGACTCCAGCGACGAGGTAGCCGACCAGTGGCGACAGGCGAAGTCGGTTCGCCAACGTGCCGAGAATGAAGGCGAGTCCGAGGCCGGCGACAAGGGTTGCGATAAGTGGCGCCTGAGGCATCTTCCCAATCCGGTTTCCGGCCACGCTTGGCGCTCGGGTCACGCGTTGCACGAGCCAGAGATAATGGACCCGGGGATAATGGACTAAGACGCGGCGGTCTCAACATCTTTCACGCAGCAGATCTCGCCAATGGCGAACTGGAGTTCTGCAACGGTTGGACAAGTGCTTGCGTCGTCCGCAGGATACCGGCGAACGGCACAGAGCTTGGAGGCGTCACGTCGAGCCTTGGGTGCCGTTCACCTGATGCGCCGTGGCTGCGGAATCCTCAAACCTGTCGCGCAGTATTTCCGCCGCGTGGCTTTCCCAATACTACTCTGCCTCATCCCCGGGAGCGGCATTGAGGAGGCCGTATCTCTCTTCGCCGATCGAGGCGAGCAGATCGAGCTGGGTCTCGAGAAAGTTGATGTGGCCCTCCTCGTCTTTGAGCAGATCCTCGAACAGGTGCATGGTCACGTAGTCACCCAGTTCCTGGCAAATCTCGCGTGATTTCTTGTAAGAAGTGCGCGCGTCGTATTCGCCGGCGAGGTCCGAATCCAGCACTTCCTTCACATTCTGCCCGATGCGAAGCGGCGCCACCGCCTGCAGGTTTGGGTGCCCTTCGAGGAAGATGGTCCGTTCGATAATCCGGTCCGCATGGTGCATTTCCTCGATAGATTCCTCGCGCTCCTTCTTCGCCAGTTTGAAGTAGCCCCAGTCCTCCAACAGGCGATAATGCAGCCAAAATTGATTGACGGCACCGAGTTCCAGAAACAGCGCTTCGTTAAGACGTTCAATGATCCTATCTTCGCCTTTCATGGGTTCTGCTCCCGTTTTGGCGCGCGCCCCGCACGCACCATGTGGAACGATGCGCCCTGTTCACCTCCGGGCGCAGGATAGCACGTGACGACTCAACCGTCATTTCGATCGGGGGGTCGGAGGGCTGAACTGGCATGCCTCGTCGAAGTAGAGCGGCTCAGGTCGTCGGCCCGGCGCGCGCCGATCGGTGTGCAACTCGATCTCGCCCTTGAGCAAGATCAGGCGGCGACCATGATCTGCCATACGGCAACGCCCGCAAGCGCCAGCCCGGCAGCGCCTTCGATGGTTCGGGAAATGGTTTCGAGTGGCTTGCCGGCGATGAAACCCACCAGACGTTGCCGAAACAGGATCGACAACACCGCGACGCAGGACAGCGTCAGCGCCACGCCGGCCATCATGGTGACAGCGAACAGCACGCCGGCGCCGGGAACGCCTCTGGACATCGCGAAGGTCATCACGAACAGCGTCAGCGGGCACGGGATCAGACCTGCCATGACGCCGACTGCCTCGCCCTCATGCTTGTGGTGGTGGCCGCGGCTCAAAGCGCGCCAGAGCATCCAGACACCGATCAGGCCGAGCAGCGCACGACTGATATCCTCCAAAAGCGGAGAGGACCGACGCTGCCCAAGGCGATGGAAACCAGCGGCAGCGAGAGAACCGCAATCAGAACGGCAATCGTCACATGGGTGAAGGACAGAATTATCGATGCGAGAAGGCCGCGCGAAACCTTTGCATCCGAGCCCGCAAGATATGTTGCCAGCACCGCCTTGCTGTGGCCAGGCGTCAGCGCATGCGCAGCCCCGAAGACGACGCCCATCGGCAGGAAACCCATGAACGCCAGCCAGTCGCCTCCCGCCGAGAGCAGTTTGATTTGCTCGCCGACCGCCAGATAGATCGTTCGTTGCAACTCGACAAGAATTTGGAACATCAGCTGAGGGTAACAGAAACGAGCCGGTCGGAGCGACCGTTAGTAGCTGCCGTGCTCGCCGTGAGCATGTTCATGGCGATGATCGGCATCCGCGCTCGCCAATCTTATATTCGCCACCGCAAGCGCCGGCATGTGCTCGAACAGCTGGTGCTCCAGCGCTGCGGTGATCTTTTTCGCTTCGCTGACCGGCAGGCTTTCTTCGACGGCGATGGCAATGTCGGCGTGCAGCCTGTGACCGATCCACCGCGCCTTGGCCTCGACAATGCGCGCTGCCGGCACATGCGCGGCGGCATGGTGGATGTCGCCGATGACATCAGGCTCCACGCCGTCGAGCATGCGGGTCAGAACCGAGCGCGCCGACTGCCAGACGATGCCGAAGATCGCAAGCGTGATGAGCAGGCCGACGATCGGGTCGGCCAGCGCAAAGCCGAGCCAGACGCCGAACGCTCCGAGGACCACGGCAAGGCTGGTCAGGCCGTCGGTGCGGGCGTGGTAGCCGTCGGCAATCAGTGCGGCGCTGTTGATTTCGCGGCCGACGCGGATGCGGAACACCGCGACGGCCTCGTTGCCGAGAAAGCCGACAATGCCAGCCGCCGCCAGCCAGCCCAGATGCGTCACCACGCGTGGATTGATCAAACGGTCGATGGCCTGGTAACCGGCGACGATGGCGCTGAACAGGATGATCCCGACGATGATGATCCCGGCCAGGTCCTCGACCCGGCCCAGGCCATAGGTGAAGGTCGGCGACGGCTTGCGCCGGGCCAGCAGGAAGGCGATCCACAGCGGAATGGCGGTGGTGGCGTCACCGATGTTGTGGACCGTGTCGGCCAGCAGCGCCACGCTGCCCGACAGCGCGACCACGACCATCTGCATCGCCGCCGTGATTGCCAGGATGACGAACGACCATTTTATCGCCCATATGCCTCGGTCGGTCGTCGCAATGGTCGCATCGATGACCCCGTGGCTATGCGACCCGCTCACATGATCGTGATGGCCATGCCCATGCGCGGCGTGATCGCGCGGCCCGAACCCGAACCAGTCGAGGATGCGCGCGCCGAGCACAGGCATTTGACGGCTCACAAATATTTCGCCAGTTGCTTGAGTTCCGCCAGCGAGTTGCCGCCGGCTTCCGCGGTGTCCGTCAGGCAATGCTCGATATGATCGTGGATCAGTTCGCGCTTTGCGCTGCTGATGGCGCTCTCCACGGCGTGGAGCTGCTGCGCCAGGTCAACGCAAGGACGATGCGCCTCGAACATCGACAGCACCGCCGCAAGATGGCCTTGCGCGCGCTTCAGACGCTTCACGATAGCCGGATGCGAACGATGGATGCCTTCGGACATGCCTGTTTGTATCCTCCCCGGGAGGATCCAGTCAAATCTTCTTTTGAGCTCACCTTGCCGGCGAGTCCGTCACAAATCGAAGAATGACGGCCAGCCACCTCCTGCGGGTCACCCGCCGGCGGCGGCGGCCCGTATTATTTCGTGACCATGTTGCGCCGGAACCTTCCCCTCGCACCAGCGTTCGGGGCGCTGTATTCGCGATGCCTTATTTTTGGGCAAACATGATAGGCGACGGGCGAATACCGGTGGGGAGGCAAAAAGCATGGGTCGGGGAGGAGCATGTTGTCATGTCGAACCGTGAAATTGGAACGTCCCACACATTGGGGCTGCGCATCGCTGATCTCAAAGCCAGGATGCGGAGCGCCCGGATTACCGAGCACGAGATGAAAATTTTTCAGAAGGTAGCCGCTGTCATGGGAGCAGGTGAAGGCTCCCTGCGGATCGATGCCGACGACCTGATTGCCGCATCTTTCGTTGTCGAGGACGAGCCCAGGGCAAACTGAAGATCGTGGCGCCCCCGGCGATCAGCTAGGCACCACGTCGGAGGCCAGCGAAGCGGCGTGCGGGGCTCGCGATGTTGGCGCTCTACGGCGCCGCTCTGTCCCGCTGACCTTTGCCAGAATGTCCGAGGCGCTCGGTCGCAACGAAGGCGCCCTAGCTCACACTTCCGGATACTCGTATACGAGGATACAGATATCCACACGGGTGGCTTTCTGTTAGCAAGGCTCACCTGACTGGAGAATCGATTGCGCGGACTTGCCGAAGGTTTCATGCAGCGACCGCTGACGGTGGCCGAGCAGGTGGCGAATGTGCTGCGCGAATCGATCGCCGACGGCAGCCTGGCGGCCGGCACGCCGCTGCGTCAGGACGACCTGGCCGAGCGCTTCGGCTTCAGCCGCATGCCGGTCCGCGACGCGCTTCGCCAGCTCGAAGCCGAAGGCATCGTGTCGATCCATCCGACCAAGGGCGCGCATGTCGCCGGGATGGACGCGGCCGAGATCAGGGAGATCTTTGCGGTCCGCGCACTGCTCGAAAGCGAAGCGCTGCGGCTCTCGATCCCGAAGCTTGGCAATGAGAAGCTCGACGAGGCCGGTCATGTGCTCAACCAGATCGATGCCGAGCCGAATGTCGGCCGCCGGGGAACGCTGAACCGTGCCTTTCACCTCGCCATTTACAGCGCCTGCGGCAATGTCCGGCTGCTCGGCCTCATCGAAGCCCATCACAATGCGGCCGATCGCTACGTCCGCATTCTCCTGTCCAACCTCGACGATCGCAGCCGCTCGCAGTCGGAGCACCGCGACCTTTTGACGACCTGCCGCCACCGCGACGCCGAGGCAGCCGTCCGCGTCCTGAAAAGGCACCTCAGCGAAGGCATGGAAACGCTTGCCAGGGCTGGAGATGGGCTGGCGGGAAAGACCTGACTTGCCGGAACGATCCCGCAAAACCATGGCGCCACGGCCGAACGCCGGCCGGCCCAACCCAGGCGTCAGTTCCCCCGGCGTCAGCCTTTGCCGTGCGCTGTCAAAGCTTGGCCTGTGCTCGCGCAAGCAGGCGGAAATTCTGGTCGCCGAAGGGCGCGTCCGGGTCGCCGGCAAAATCGTGCGCAACGGCTCGCTGCGCGTCGATCCCGGCCGCGATCGCATCGAGGTCGACGGCAGCCGCGTCGTCGCCGAGCGCAAGGTCTACCTGATGATCAACAAGCCGCGCGGCCTGGTCACCACCCGCGACGACCCGCAGGACCGCGGCACCGTCTACGACTGCCTGGCAGAACTCGACCTGCCCTTCGTGTCGCCGGTCGGCCGCCTCGACAAGGCCAGCGAGGGCCTGCTTTTGATGACCAACGACACCCGTTTCGCCCAGCGCCTGCTCGACCCCGCCTCGCACGTCGCCAAGATCTATCACGTGCAGATCGGCGCCCTGCCCGACGCGGCCCTGCTGGCGCGGCTGCGCGCCGGCGCCACGGTCGATGGCCAAAATTTGACGGCGCGGTCGATCGACATCCTGCGCAGCGGCGCCAGCACCGCCTGGCTGGAAATCACCCTCGACGAGGGCCGCAACCGCCACATCCGCCGGCTGCTCGGCGCGCACGATGTCGAGGTGCTTCGCCTGGTGCGGGTGGCGATCGGCCGCTTGCCGCTCGGCGACCTCGCCAAGGGCAAGGCCCGCCACCTCACGAAGGAAGAGCTGGCGCTGTTTGCCGCCTGAGCGAAGGCGCCGAAGCGCTCCCTTCTCCCCTTGTGGGAGAAGGTGGATTGGCGCGTAGCGCCAAGACGGTTGAGACGGGGTGTTGGAAGGATCGCCGTCGGCGCCAAGCTGGAACACCCCTCATCCGATCTCGCTTTGCGAGGCCACCTTCTCCCACAAGGGGAGAAGGAAGATCGGCGCCCCGCTACTCGGCCGGGACCGGGCTGAGGCCGGGATCGCCCAGCGCGTGCGGCCTGGATTCCTTGCGTGCCGACGCCCGGGCGAGCACGCTTTGCCGGTTGACCGATTTGCGCTCGGCATCGATGCGCTGGATCAGGATTTCCGCGCGCTCGATCGACCCGAGCATCGCCAGGATCGTGCCGCGTTCGGCGGCGCCTGCATTGGGTCCGAGCGCCAGCGTGCGGGCACGCAGTTCCTCAACCTCCGGCAGATTGGCATGTCCGGCCGGCACCTTCGGATCGGAGATGCCGTAAGTCGGCAAGATCTGCCGCAGCGAGGCATCGAGCTTGCTCAGCGCGACGTCGACGATGGCCTGCGCCGGACTGCTGAACTTCTCGCGCCTGACGCGGCGCGCCACCTGATGCATCGATTCCGTCAGGGCGGCGGTGAAGTCGGCTTCCTCGATCAGGCTGGCGATCAGGTCGAGCTGGTCGTAGGGCAAATCCTCCTTCATCAATTCGGCGGTGTAGGCACGGATATCGCGGCTGAGGATATCGGTTGCGAGATAGTGCTCGCCCGGATCCGACGGCGCCTTCTTCGACGAACGGGCGATGTCGAGGAACATGGCGCCGGCTTGCAGATGGCGGGCCGTCTCCTGCTGGACGGCGGGAACGGCCTTGGCGAAATCGCCGGCCAGCTTGCGGTCGAGGAACCGCGGCGTCGAGAAATCTTCCGTGTCCTCGGCATCCGTGTGACCGACACGCGACAGGACCCGCTCGAACACCCCGATGAACGGAAACAGCAACAGCGTGTTGAAGACGTTGAAGAAAGTCGAGTAAAGACCGACCGCGACCGGCACCAGGGGAAAGGTCTCCTTGCCGTCGACGATCACCGGAATGGCGGGATCGCCGCCGAAGAACTGCATCGCCCATTCCAGGACCTGCATGGAGACGAAGAACAGCGGGATGGTGATGCACACGCCGATGATGTTGAACGAGATGTGCGCGTAAGCGGTGCGCCTGGCGTTTTTCGAAAGATTGAGCGAAGCCATCCACGAGGTGATCGTGGTGCCGAGATCGGCGCCGAGCGAGAAGGCGACGGCTGTCGTCCAGTCGAGAATGCCGGCGGCGCCAAGGCCCATGACGATGCCGATCGTCGCCGAGGACGAATGGATCATGGCGGTCACGCCGGCGGCGATGAACACGCATTTGAGCAGGTTGAGGTAGGAGTCGGCCGTCAGGGTTTGCAGCAGGGCCATGACTTCGGGCAGGTTGCGCAACGGGCGCAGGCCGCCGGTCATCAGGTTGAGGCCATAGAAGATCAGCGCGAAGCCCATGCCGGCAAGCGCTATGTTCTTGACCTTCTCGCTTTTGGCAAAGCAGTAGATCAGCGAGAACACCCCGGCCAGGATCAGCCCGAGCGGACCGAGCGGCAGCGCGATGAGGCCGTTGCCGAGCGTGGTGCCGATATTGGCGCCCATGATCACGCTGATCGCCGGTCGAAGCGCAATGACGCCGGCATTGACCAGGCCGACGACCATGACGCTCATCGCCGTCGACGACTGGATGACGCCGGTGATCAGCGTTCCTGCCAGCACGCCCTTGATCGGCGTTCCGGCGGCCTTGGCGAGAAAGGCGCGCATCCGGTTGACCGACAGCGCCTGGATGCCGTTGGCCATGAAGTCGAGGCCGAGCATGAAGATGCCCAACCCGCCGATCACCGGCACGAGGATGTCCTTGAAGATATCGATGTCCATGTCACGCAGTCCCCAACAAGCCGCCATCACGGCGCGATATGAATTTCAGTTCAGGCGCTGCGCCAAGCAGCAGCCTGGTTCTTCCGCTCAGTTTGCGACGGGCTCCTGCCCTGCCCAGTATTGCTCGATCCGGGCGACCAGTGCCTTCGGCAGCGGCACGTAGCCGAGCGCGGCGGCGTCATCAGCGCCGTGCGCGAAGGCGAGCCGGAAGAGGTCGTGCACGCGGCGATAGCGATGTTCCGAACGGCCCGAGACCTGAACGACCGCGAACACCGCCGTGCTGATCGGATAGGCGGCATCGCCGTCTCGATCGGTCAGCGAGGCGAAGAAGTCGGTCGTTTGCGCCCAGTCGATGGACGTCGCCGCAGCCTGCACGCCCTCCGGCCCCGGCTTGACGAACTTGCCGGATTTGTTCTCGATCAGCGCGTAGACAAGGTTGGCGCGCTGGGCCTGGCCGGATTCGGCATAGGCAATCGCGCCCTTCGTGTCGTGCACGGCTTGAATGAGGTTCTGGGTGCCTTCCGCGTCAGTGCCGAGCGGCCACGAGATCAGTGTATTGGCGCCGTATTTGGCCTTCCACTCCCCGCTGACCGCCGACAGGTACTCGGTGAAGACAAAGGTCGAGCCGGAGCCATCCTTGCGGTGAACAACGCTGATCCTGAGATCGGGCAGCGTCAGATCCGGATTCACCGCCTTGATCGCGGGATCGGACCATGACTGGATCTTGCCCAGATAGATGTCGGCCAGCAGCGGCCCCGTCAGGCGAAGGCTTCCCGGGCCAATGCGGTCGAGATTGACGACGACGGCGATGGCGCCCATGACGATCGGAAACTGCTGGCGGCCGGCCTTCTTGAGTTCGGCGCCATTGATCGGCGCATCCGTCGCGGCAAAGTCGATGTCCGGCTGATCGAGACGCAGGACGCCGGCGAGCGAGCCGACGATTTCATAGTCGACCTTCCAGTCGGGCGAGACATAGTCGCCGCCGTCGGCGCGGGCGTTCTCGTAGGCCGTTGCCCATTTGCCGATGATCGGGGCGGCCAGTGTCGATCCGGCGCCGCGAATAGGCTCGGCCTGTGCAGCGGCCCCGATCATCAAGCCAACAGCAAGCGTGACGGCGCCGCTTATCTTCGCCGATTTGCGCCGTAGTGACGCAAAGCTTGCTGGAAACATCATGGCGATCCCCGACGCGCGAACAAATAGCTAGTTTTCAGTCTTGGCAGATATCAACAGTCATCCGCCCGGCGAACGAACGCCGGCAGAGAAACAACACCGCTCACCGTATGAACCTTGGTTAACGATTGGATGACAAAGATCTTTGTGAGCGAGATTTTTATTTTTCCGCGATTGCCGCGGTTGCCTGAAGAATTGTTCGGCAGCGAATCGCTTCAGCTTTGCGCTGCCCCTCACCTGCCTGCCGGCATCCTCTCCCCGTATAGTGACGGGGAGAGGGGGCGCTCTCATCGATGGTTTCGCCAATCACCAGCGTTGCAGAATATCCGCCACGGCGCGACCAGTCCCTTCTCCCCGTCACTATACGGGGGAGAGGACACCGGCAGGGCGATGAGGGCCGGCGCCGACTCCGACAACTGACCCCCTTGGCACGAAGTTGCTGGTCGCCTCCACGCAGGGACAGCCCCTATTTCGCGTCGTGGAAGATGATGCCGACGGTGTGGCGCAGGCCGGAGCGAAGCCGGCTGACGCCGTGCCTGAGATTGACGCGGTAGCTGCCTTTGCTGCCCTGGACCGGACGATTGTGGACCGCGAAGGCGACGGCATCGCCCTGGCGCAGCGACACCACCTCGGCGCGGCTCTGCATGCGCGGGCGCTGTTCGGTCAGCACGAACTCGCCGCCGGTGAAGTCCTCGCCGGGTTCGGACAGCAGGATTGCCACCTGCAGCGGGAAGGCAAGATCACCGTAGAGATCCTGATGCAGGCAGTTGAAGTCGCCGGCACCATATTGCAGCAGGAGCGGCGTCGGCCGCGTCTGGCCCTGCTCGTGGCATTGCTTGAGGAACGCGGCGTGTTCGTCCGGGTAGCGCTGGGCGATGCCCATGCGCTCGTTCCAGTCGTTGGCGACGGCGGCAAGGCGCGGATAGAGCGCGGTGCGCAAGCCGCCGATCAACTCTGGCAAGGGATAGCGGAAGTAGCGGTACTCGCCCTTGCCGAAGCCGTGCCGCGCCATGTGGACATGGCTGCGGAAATGGCTTTCGTCGGGATAGAGCCCGGCGATCTCCCGGCATTCTTCTGACGTCAGCAGCTTTTCCATCACCGCGCAGCCATAGCCGCTCAGTTCCTCGGCCAATGCCTGCCAGTCATATCCGGCGACGCGCGCTTCGGCCGATCGAGCCGCTGCCTTCGAACCTGTCAAATGAATGGTCATGGCTCTGCCTCCTCTGGCTTCTTCTGCCCTCAGAGATGGATGAAACAGCGCGCGCAAACCACCCGTTTCCTGCCGATGGGTTGCGCACCGAGTTGAAGCTGGCCAATCGCCACTGCGCCGCTGCTTAATCGCCGCCACGCAGCATGGATTTCGGCAAAATCGGGCCCATATCCCTGATAGGGAGCTTTGAGCGTGAAACTCGCGCGTGTGGCCCTGTTCGCCGCGGCTGTTTTAGCCGCTGTGGCTGTTTGTTCTTCTCTCGCAACCGGAGAAGCGGACGGTCAGGAGAGGATTGCGCTGCGCGTCGAGATAGACGGCGCCATCGGTCCGGCGAGTGCCATGCAGTTCGAGGAAGCGCTGACGGTGGCCGCAGAGCGCAACGCCGAGGTTCTCATCCTGCAGATGAACACGCCCGGCGGGTTGGTCACCAGCATGCGCGAGATCATCGCCGACATCCTCGCCTCACCGGTTCCCGTCATCGGCTATGTCGCGCCAGCCGGCGGGCATGCCGCGAGCGCCGGAACCTACATCCTCTACGCGACCCATGTGGCGGCGATGGCGCCCGGCACCAATCTGGGCGCGGCAACGCCAATCGAGATGGGCGGGCCAATGCCGTCCTTTCCCGGCAGCGACGACAAGAACGATGGTCCGGAAGCCGGCAAGGACCAGAAGAACGGCACCAGAGCGCCGGCGGGCGATGCGATGATCGCCAAGGCGACGAACGACGCGGTTGCCCTGATCCGCAGTCTGGCTGAACTGCGCGGGCGCAATGCCGATTGGGGTGAGAAGGCCGTGCGCGAGGCGGCCAGCCTGTCGGCCAACGCGGCGCTGCAGGAGCGTGTCGTCGATTTCGTCGCCCGCGACACGACCGAACTGCTCCAGCTGGCTGACCGCCGGACAGTGGAAATAGCCGGCAGGAAAGAGGTGTTGGCGACCAAAGGGCTGCCGGTTGAAACGCTGGAGCCCGGCTGGCTCATCCGGCTTCTCGCCGTCATCACCGACCCGAACGTCGCCGTGATCCTGATGCTGATCGGCGTTTATGGTCTCGTCTTCGAGTTCACGAGCCCGGGCGCGGTCGCGCCCGGCGTGATCGGCACGATCTGCCTGCTGCTCGGGCTCTATGCGCTCAATCTCCTGCCGATCAGCTATGCCGGCCTTGCCTTGATGCTGCTTGGCATCATCTTCCTCGTCGTCGAGGTCTTCAATCCCACAGTGGTCCTGGGGCTGGGAGGCGTGGCTGCGTTTCTGCTGGGCGCTGCCATGCTGCTCAGGATCGAGGGACCCGGCTTCGAGATGTCGTGGGCCGTCATCGGCACCGCAGCCGTCCTGACGCTCGGCCTGGCGCTGCTGACCGGCAGCTATCTCTGGGCGGCCCGCAAGCACGTTCCGCGTGTTGGCGCACAGGCCATGCAAGGGCTGCCGGCCAAGGTCCTCGACTGGGAGGGCAGCGAGGGCCACGTGCTGGCCCGAGGCGAGCGCTGGCGAGCGAAAGCCGACGAACCTATTGCAGTGGGCGACAGCGTCGAGGTGGCTGACGTCAGGGGTCTCGTGCTGACGATACGGCGTCGCAATGCGGGAAGCGATGGAGCAAGGCAATGATCATCGGTTATGTGGCCTATCTGGTGGCAGCGCTCGTCGTGGTCATGTTCCTGTCCGCGGCCATTCGCATCCTGAGGGAATATCAGCGTGGCGTGGTCTTCACGCTCGGCCGCTTCACCGGGGTCAAGGGGCCCGGCCTGATCATCCTCATCCCCTTCGTGCAGCAGATGGTGAAGGTCGATCTGCGGGTGGTCGTCCAGGATATTCCGCCGCAGGACGTGATCTCGCGCGACAACGTCTCGGTGAAGGTGAACGCGGTGCTGTATTTTCGTATCGTCGACGCTGAGCGGGCGGTGATCCAGGTCGAGGACTTCATGACCGCGACCAACCAGCTGGCGCAGACCACATTGCGCTCGGTGCTCGGCAAGCATGAGCTCGATGAAATGCTGGCCGAACGTGACAAGCTCAACAGCGATATCCAGGAGATCCTCGATCAGCGGACCGATGCCTGGGGCATCAAGGTCTCCGATGTCGAGATCAAGCATGTCGACCTCAACGAGAACATGGTCCGCGCCATCGCCAAGCAGGCCGAGGCCGAACGGCTGCGGCGTGCCAAAGTGATCAATGCCGACGGCGAACAGCAGGCGGCGGCAAAACTCGTCGAGGCCGGCAAGATGCTGGCCGGGACACCGCAGGCCATGCAGCTGCGTTATTTCGAGGCGCTGCATGACATCGCCGGTGAGCGCTCGTCGACGGTCGTGTTTCCGGTGCCGATGGATCTGCTCGGCCATTTCATCAAGCAGCCCGGCGAGGAGACGTGAGTTCACCGATGGGCCGGCGTCCGGCTCCTATCTGACGCCCGTTGGCGTATAGCCGAAGCGACGACGGAAGCAGCGATTGAAATACGATACGTCGCTGAATCCGCTTATCAGGGCAATTTCGCTGACCCGCATGCCGTCGTTGCGTCGCTGCGAGAGCATTTTGTGTGCTCTTTGCAAACGCAGTTCGAGCACGCGCTCGGCAAAGCTGATACCGGTTTCCTGAAGAAGATCATGGATATAGCGAGACGACAGGCCGAGTTCTTCGGCCACGCGCTGCGCCGAAATGCCAGGGTTGGCAAAATTGTCCGCGATCTTCGCCAAAACACCCTGCAACCTCGCCGCGCGCAAACCGCGCAAGCCGGCCAATTCCGCCGCCTCGCCTTTTGCTCCGGTCGCCAGGCCGATCAGATCGACGATCGTTTCCGTGGCATGGGTTATCAGGTCCGGGGCGACGAGAGGATCGCCGGCTTCGAGAAACCGGCAGTAACGCTTGAGCAGCCCCAGGGCTTCGTTTTGACTGTCGATCTTCAGCGCCAACCTGTCATCGATGCGCGGGAAGGCATGCGCGAGGATGGCACGCGGGATCACCACGTTCATCCATACGTTCTTGTCGCTGCCGATCATTTTCAGAGGCTCTGCCGCTGTGACCAGGGCCGCTTCTCCCTGGCCGACATCATAGTCTCGGCCGACTTGGGCTCCGGCCAGTACGGTGTCGGCCTCGTTGATCAGCAGAAGGTAGCCGTCATTGTCGTCATCGGCGATGTTGCTCGCCTTCCTCGTCGCATGCTTGATCGTTCCGGACATCTGCCCAAGAACCACGGGGCCGATGGCCGCGGCTTCGATGGTGGCCTCGAAAGGCAGATTTTCGGATATGCCGTATTCGACCGACCATATCTCCGCGACATGGATGTCTTGCCAGAGGGAAAATCGATCACGTTCGCTTAGATGCGAGGGCAACTGAGCCGACGAAAACACCGTCTTTTGCGACAATGCGGCACTCCGATAAACATCCGCAATTTCAAAAAATCGAACGCGCTGCTTTCCATTCGAGGAATAAGCAGCGACAAACCGCTTGGCGTTCAACGGATCGAATTGAACCCTTAATCGAGCTCAACCACACGTGGCGTCACCCAAAAGTGTGACGCCGTGAAATCCTCCGACGCTGGATCGGGGCATGTAAGGGGATAGGAGGCGTGGTGGAGAGGCTGAGCAGCGAAGCACTGAGTTCGATCATCGGTGATATCTACGATTGCGTTTTGAATCCGGCAGGCTGGGCTGATGTAATGACCCGGATCACACAGGCCGTCGACGCGGCCTATACCACCATCGCGCTTGCCAGCACCGCCGACAATCATGGCCGCTTCACCGCTCAATCGCCCTGGGATCCCATGCAAATGCGCACGCTCCAGGAGGACTATGACTTTGATGGTATTCCCGGGCTGAAGGCAGCAGTCGTTGGCGACATGGACACGCCCGTTACGACGCTGTCGCATATGAGTGAAGCCGAACTCCAGCAAACGCCTTTTTTTCAGAATTGGGCCAAACCGCAGGGATTGCGCGAGGCTTGCATCACCAAATTCGTTCATACGGCAGACCGGATCGGTCTCCTGGGCTGCACTACGCGGGCCAGCAGGGGGACTATATCAGTTGAAGATCAGCGTTTCCTGGCATTGCTATCGCCGCATCTGCGCCGCGCTTCCCTGATTGGGGACCTGCTCGATCAGGCCCGCGTGACCGCCAGTCTTTATCGCGAGGCGCTCGACTATCTGGCTGTGCCTATTGTTCTTACTGGCGCCAACGGAGCAATCCTGTATGCGAATGCGGCTGCCGATCAGATGTTTTCCGTGCAGGGTCCTATCTTTTCCAGGAACGGCCTGGTCCAGGCGCAGAACCCCGGGGTAGCCCGCGCTCTGCTGGAAGCAATCGCCAGTGCCGCGGGCGCGGATGCTTCACTTGGCTCCCGCGGCATAGGGCTGCCTGTTTCAGGCCCTGGTCAACCGCCGGCCGTCGCGTATGTCTTGCCGTTGACCGAAGGAACCGCGCGCGCGGTTTTTCGGCCCGCATGCGCCGCCGTCTTTGTGTCGACCACGACGTCCTCTTCGCCGCTCCCGGAGGCCGTTCTCACCACGCTATTCGACCTTACGCCTGCAGAGGCGCGCGTCCTCCTGCGGGTTGGCAGCGGATTGAATGCGTCCAAGACCGCTTTGTCCCTCGGTATCGGTGAAAACACTTTGAAGACCCACCTCAACCGCATCTTCGCCAAAACCGGCACGAGGCGCCAAGCGGATCTCGTTAAACTCATCTCGGACATAGGCACGCCCCTCGCGCCGGCCGGATAATGGTGAGCCCGCTGAAGCTGCCAATCTCCCCTCGATGACGGCCAATCCCCAAGTCGGGAGATCGGCCGTCACCTCGGTCGACTGAGGCCGAACAGCCACACTGACCGGGAAAGTGCTGCGGTGCGTTCCAGGACAATTCGGGTGCGGTCCTGCCCAAGACGCGGTCGGCGGACAATGCAACACCGGCGTCTCCACAACACCTGGATCACCACGGAGCTTTTCCGCGGCGGGGAACGCAACACCTTTTGGGGCAGCAAACAAACAATGAAAACGATTCTTCTCGCTACAGCCTTCATTCTCGCGCCTGTCGGCATGGCGTCGGCGGCGGACATCAATGAGGTTTTGCCTGTTGACGCCGCCTACAGTTGGTCCGGCCTTTATGCTGGCGTTCACGTCGGTTACGCAGCCGGAACCTCCGATTTTTTCATCGCCAACCCCGGCGTTACCAGGCCCCTGGATCCCGACGGTTTTATCGGTGGCATCCACATCGGGTTCAATCAAGAAATGGCGAACCGCTTCGTGCTCGGTGCCGAGGCCGACATTTCGTACAATGACGTGGATGGGCTGACGACCTTCTCCAGCGGTTTGCTTAAGAGCGAAATCAAGTGGTCGGGTTCGGCGCGGCTGCGGGCTGGCTATGCCTTCGATCGGACTTTGCCTTACATCACTGCAGGCGTGGCCGCGGCGAAGTATGAAACGATTTTGATCACCGGCACCCCCCAAGGCAACATACCGATCCACGACGAAACCCATATTGGCTGGACGGTTGGAGCCGGCATTGAGCACGCCTTCACCGATAAGTGGCTGGCTCGCGTCGAATATCGCTACTCCGACTTCGGCAATCAGGATCTCTCGATAGCAGATGGTGTTAACACGATCGCGGACGTCGATCTCCAGACGCACGACATCCGGGTCGGCCTTAGCTACAAGTTCTGATCTGCCAGCACCGGCGTGACGATCCTGCAACGTTGAAGATTGGCGAAAGCCAATGAGAGCGTAATCTCCCCCCAAGTGGGGGAGATGTCCGGCAGGACAGAGGGGGGCGCTGTCCCGCCGGCCTGTCAGATCGCAATCTGGGCTGTTGCGGGTATTCGACCGGTCACAGGAACCAAACGTTGGCGATCCTTCACGCCCCCCTCTGGCCTGCCGGCCATCTCCCCTACGAGGGAAGAGATTGGCAGCTTCGCCCCCGGCATTTCCGGCTCGGACCCCCTAGATCAGCTTCTCCAGCGTGATCGGCAGATCCCGCACCCTTTTGCCGGTGGCGTGGAACACCGCATTGGCGATCGCTGGCGCCACGCCGACTATGCCGAGTTCGCCCACTCCCTTGCCGCCGAGCGCCGAGGAGTGCGGGTCGGGGATGCCGACCGAGATCACCTCGATGTCGGGAATGTCGGCATTGGTCGCGATGAGATAGTCGGCCAGATTGTTGTTGACGATGCGGCCGTGGCGGCGGTCGACTATGCCTTCCTCCAGCAGCGCCTGGCCGATGCCCATGATGATGCCGCCCTTCCACTGGCTTTCGGCAAGCTTGGGATTGTAGAGCCGGCCCGAATCCAGCGCCGACACCACGCGTGACACGCGAACCGTGCCGAAGTCCTCGTCGACGAGCACCTCGATGAAATGCGCGCACCAGCTGTGGCGGGAATAGTCGCCTTCGGTATGCGACAGCGCCATCGCGATGGTCGTATTATTTTTGTAGCGATCCTCCGCCGTCCAATGGGCCGGCGTGGTATCGCCCATCGCCTCGATTTGGCTGCGTCCGACGCTGCCGAGCAGCTCGGCGATCGAGACCTCAGGGCCGCCGCCGCGCGGCGAGGCGATGCGGCCATTGGCGACGACCAGCGTGTTGGCCTGCAGCGCATGGAACGGCGAATTTGGATCGCTGATCGCCAGCCCAACCAGTTGGTCGAGCGCGGCAGTCGCCGCCTTGTGCACCGCGCCCGTCATCACGCCGGCCAGCCGCGAACCGCCGGTGACGCCGGCGCGGCCATAGCGTGAGTCACCCAGCTTCACCACGACGTTCTCAGCCGGCACGCCCACCACTTCGGCGGCGGTCTGCGCCAGGATCGTGTAGGTGCCCTGCCCCATATCGATGCTTGAACTTTCGACCTCGACCGAGCCGTCGGCGAGAATGCGCACCATCGCCTCGCCATAGGCGCGCCGCACCGGATAGGTGCCGGCGGCAGCGCCCCAGCCGATCAGTTGGTTGCCGTCGCGCATCGAGCGCGGCTCTGGTGCACGTTTCGACCAGCCGAAGGCCTCAGCTCCCGCGGCGAAAGCCTCGCGCAGCTGCCGTGTCGACCACGGCTTTTTCGCCTCCGGATCCTGCTCGGCGTAGTTCCTGAGCCGGATTTCCAGCGGATCGATGCCGACCTCATAGGCGAGCTCGTCGATCGCGCTTTCGATGCCGAAGGCGCTCGGGTTCTCGCCCGGCGCGCGCAGCGCGCCCGGCACCACCGTATTCACCCGCACGACATTCTGCCGCGACGAAAAATTCGGCGTCGCATACATGATCGAGGTGACCGAGCCGAGCGGCTCGACCCACATGCCGTCGACCGAAGTCTCGTTGACGCCGCGGTGCACGATCGACTGGATCCGTCCCTCGGCGTCGGCACCGAGCGCCACCGTTTGCCGTGTCGCCGCCCGTCCGCCATAGGCGGTGAAGGTCTGCGGTCTGGTGACCGCGAGCTTCACCGGCCGTCCCAGCATTTTCGCCGCCATCGCCGCCACCGCGCCGTAGCCGTAGGCGAACGCCTTGGAGCCGAAGCCGCCGCCGATATAGGGCGAGACAAGGCGCACATTCTCGAACGGCACACCGAACCATTCGGCATAGGTCCGCGCCATGCCGTCGAGCCATTGGCTGGGCTCCCACACCGTCAGCCGGTCGCCCCGCCAGTGCGCGATCAGGCCATGCGGTTCCATCGGCGTCTGGTATTCGCGCGGCGTGTTGTAGGCGGCGCAGATCCGCACCGGGGCGGTGGCGAAAGCCGCCTGCGCATCGCCCCATTCCTTGGTCAGTGTGTCGATCGGAATGCCGTCGCCGGCCTTCGGATCGTCGAGATCGACGATTGCCGGCGTCTCGTCATAGCTGATCTTGACCAGTGCCGCCGCCGCGACCGCCTGTTCGAAACTCTCGGCCACCACCGCCGCGACATGCTGGCCGCTGAAGGTGATGTCGCGCGCCAGCGGGCAATAAGGAACATCGGGCGGCGGCGTGCCCAGCCAGTCCGTCGCGGTGTTGAGGCGCAGCGCATTGTCCGGCGTCAGCACCAGAAGCACGCCCGGCGACGCTTGAGCAGCGGCCGTGTCGATCGAACGCACCTTGCCGGCGGCAATCGTGCTCTCGACGAGAACAGCATGGTTGAGCCCTTCGAGCTGCTGCTCGACTGCGTATTTTGCGGCACCGGTGATCTTGGCCGGGCCATCGACGCGCGACAGCCGCCCGCCCACTGCCTCTGCGAAGACGGCCCCGTCCGATGCGTCGCCCCTCTTCGAATCACCATGTCTGGTTCTGATCTCGTGAACGGTCATGCCGTTTCTCCCATTTTGAGAATGGCGCGGGCGACGACGCGCGGCGCCAGTTCGATCTTGTAATGGTTGGCGCCGTGGTCGACGGCGCCTTCGATGGCGAGCAGGCTGGCTTGCTTGGCGATATCAGCCTTCAGCACCTTGCCTTTCAGCGCCTCTTCCACCGCCCGTACGCGCCACGGCTTGGTGGCGACACCGCCCAGCGCCACGCGCAGGTCCCGGATCGTCCTTCCGTCGGCCTCGAACTCGATGCCGACGGCGGCACTTGCAGCGGCGAATTCGTAAGATTGCCGGTCGCGGACCTTCAGATAGGTCGAACGTCCTGCGGCGGCGGAAGCAGGAATGCTGATCGCGGTGATCATCTCGCCTGGCTCGATCGCATGTTCCCTGTCGGGCGTGGTTCCCGGCAGCAGGAAAAAGTCGTCGGCTGCGATCTGGCGGTCGCCGAGATGGACTGTCGCGTCGAAGGCGACCAGCGCCGTCGCCAGATCGCCCGGATAGGTGGCGATGCAGGCTTCGCTGGTGCCGAGCACGGCATGGCCGCGGGTGACGCCGCCGATCGCCGAACAGCCGCTGCCGGGCGTGCGCTTGTTGCAGGCGGGAAAATTCGCCGGATCGCGGAAATACGGACAGCGCGTGCGCTGCATCAGATTGCCGCCGATGGTCGCCATGTTGCGCAGCTGCGCCGAAGCCGCCTGCCACAGCGCTTCCGAGACGGCGGGGAACCGGCTCTTGATGTCGGCATGGTCGGCGACGCTGCTCATCCTTGCCAGCGCGCCGATCGTGGCGCCCCGGTCGTCGACCGTGATCCCATCCAGTCCGTTGAGATGGGTGATGTCGACCACGGTTTCGGGTTCGGCGACGCCGCATTTGGCGAGATCGATGAGCGTCGTGCCGCCGGCGAGCAGCATCGCGCTGGGCAGCGCCGCCGCCTGGCGTGCCGCATCGATGGAATTGGCGCGCAGATACGAAAAGTCCCTCATGATGCGGTCTCCATGGATGACGCAACCTCCAGTGCCGCCTGGCGCACGGCGGCGACAATGTGCGGATAGGCGCCGCAGCGGCAAAGATTGCCGGCCATATATTCGCGGATCTCGTCATCCGAACCGGCATGGCCCTCGCGGATGCAAGCGACAGCCGACATGATCTGTCCCGGCGTGCAGTAGCCGCACTGGAAGGCGTCCTGTTCGAGGAAGGCGGCCTGTACGGCGTGCAGCGTGCCGTCGCCCTCGGCAAGCCCTTCGATTGATGTGACCGTCCTGCCCTCGGCTTGGGCGGCAAGCGTCAGGCAGGCCAGCACGCGCTGGCCGTCGACATGCACGGTGCAGGCGCCGCACTGGCCCTGGTCGCAGCCTTTCTTAGTTCCGGTCAGGCCGAGATGGTCGCGCAAGGCATCGAGCAGCGTGACGCGCGGCTCGACCTCCAGTTTATGGCGATGTCCGTTGATTTGAAGTTGGATGGAAATTCGGGTTTTGCTTGTCATGGGGCGTCTGGCTCCAGTTGCTTGACGCGGAGGGGGTGATCTGGTGCCCGGCCGGCGAGCGGCAAGGTCATCTTATGGCTAGGTCTGAAAGGGCGAAGGCCGAGGGGAGATTGCGCTGTCATCGGCTTGCAGGCTGGAAGGAGGTGACATACCGGTTCCCCTGATTATATGATGATGGTGCTCCACTAAAACGGAGGCGCCTCCGTTTATTACGTGGGAGCTGAACCCGTCGGGTTCAAGCCCCGTATTCGCAGTGGAGAAAAAATTGGCTTCGCCGCCGCCCGCAAACGCCAAAGACAAGTCCGACGCGACAGCGGCGAAACCGCTGCGCGCCGATGCGCAGCGCAACCGCGATGAGCTGGTCGAGGCCGCCGCGGTGGCCTTTGCCGCGCATGGCGTCGATGCCTCGCTAGAGGAGATCGCGCGCCAGGCCGGTGTCGGCATCGGCACACTCTACCGGCACTTTCCAACGCGCGAGCATCTGGTCGAAGTGGTCTACCGGCGCGAAGTGGAAAGCCTGTGCGCGGCTGCCGACGAGCTCGCCCTTCACCATCCGCCTGATACCGCGCTCGAACAGTGGATGCAGCGCTTCGTCGACTACATCGCCACCAAGCGCGGCCTGGCGACAAGCCTGCGTATCCTGCTCAACACCAATTCAACCCTGTTCTCAGACATGTCCGGCCGGGTGACACTCGCCTTGCGGCAGCTGATCGAAGCGGCGGTGGCCGACGGCTCGATCCGCAGCGATGTCGACGCCTCCGACGTGCTGCATGCGCTGGGCGGCATCTATTCGGCGCCCGATACCAAGGACTGGCGCGACCGCTCCCGCCGGCTGGTCTCGCTGCTGATGGACGGGCTGAGGTTTGGGGCGGCGAAGGGTAGTGGGTGAAGGCTGGGCCGCCGCGCCCGGTGCGCGAACTGCCAGCGGAGCACGAACGAGTAACTCCGCCCTGAATTGCGTCAGATGCGAAATCTCATGCGAACAAGCCGACTGCTCGATCGTAAAAATGGTCGAGAGCGCAGCGCCTGGCGGCAATCCGGGCGGCTTCAAGCAATTCCTCGCGACCCGAGGCGCCGTCCTTGTAGGTTGCGATGACCACGCGCGCGATTAATTCGGCGTCCTCGTTGTCAAGCTCCGCTTCGCCGGACCGCAAAATTTCCCGAACCACACCCCTCAAGAGATCCAGTTCAATGGTTGAAAAGACGCCCATCTGGGGCGCGGATGTGCACTCCACTGCCATTTGAATTCCTCCCGCCGTCACGATATCAAACAGGCGAGATATTACAACTAAAGTATTAGGCGAGCGCGCTTCGGGAGGTCGTTCGGCACGCTGCACCTTGGTATGCCGCATTTTGCCCGAGTGCCGCGAATGCTCTCTCACCTTGGGCAAACAGAAGTGGTGCCATCTCATTGCCGAAGCGTCCGCAGACAACGATCGACGTCGACGAGATGGACGGGTCGCCGTATATTAAAGTGAACGTCGACGGTCGCGGTAGACGCACCCTTGGCCCCTTCAAATCACATGAAGATGCAGGGGTGATAGCGAACGAGCAGCCGCTACGAAGACGTAGGTATTGAAACGGAATGGTATTAGTCTGCGCCGTCGGGGCTTCAGGGACGCGGGCAAAAGAATGGATTTCAGTTCAGGGCAAGGCTATTTCCTCATCGGCGGCCTCATCCTGGTCGGTGCCGGGCTGCTGATCCTTTCGCTGATCGTCAATGCTCGTGTGGCGCACAGCGTGCGCCACGACATGCGCCATCGTGAAAAGTTGCTGGAATATTACCGCAACATCTTTTCCCAGCTCGGCGTCATCCTGATCGGAATTGGCGTTTCTCTGTTCATCTTCTTTTTTCAGCAGAATTATCAGGACCAGCGCAAACGCGAAACGGAGCTCCAGCTGGTTCTTGCCAAACTGGCCGCGCGCATTGCTCGCGGGGCTGCCGTCGTCGAATACCTGGGCGAATTCGATGCGCTGCTGGATGATGGCGGACCCTATACCAGTCCGGAACTCGGCGGGACCAACGCCGCGATCAGCGCGCATGGGGCGGAACTCGGCAAGCAGGTCGCCGAGATCCTTTTGGTTGAGCGCGACGTTGAAGTTCAAACGTTCGAGATCCTGAACCTGTCGCGCGATTTCGAAGCATCGTTCGTCGTCAACGAACTCGATCCCATGCTGTGGTTCAACATCGTCCAGGATGAGAGCGAGATCAAATATGCCACCACTCAGCTCGCCCTCGACTACAAGGACCTTCAGGATGCGATCGGCGGAGAGCCAATCGCGGTTGCGATTGCAAATCCTGAAAAGGAGGCAAAGATCAAACAGGAGGTGCTCGACATCTTTTATGATGCCGACCTCTTGCGCCAGCGCAGCCGGAGACTTCTCGGCCGTGCGTGCTGGCTTTTCAGCAAGGGGCGCAGCTTCGTCAAGCTTGGACCGGTCGACGAGATCGAAGCCGATGCCAGGTCGCACCAGGAATGGATCGACCGGTCGAAACGCTTCCTGACGCAGTTGAAGTCGGGAAGCGGCGATTGTTTCAAATTGCTCCAGTTCAACCCGGCGCCTTGAGTTGAGAACGCGCCGGCAAGCGGCCCGCCGCCCCGCCGCGGCCTGGCCTAATCGCTGCTCATGCAGAACCGGATGACCATTCCGATCCAAGGCTCTATAACGGGCCGACAGAATTGCGATGATCAAGGGGAGACGATGCGCTACATACGTCCGCTTTCAATGGAAGATGCCGTTGGCCAGTTGGCCGGCTCGCCCGGCACCGCCGCCATTCTCGCCGGAGGCAGCGACCTCCTGGTGAGAATGAAAGGCGGCTTTATCGAGCCCGACCTGATCGTCGACATCAAGGCAATCGACGGACTGGGCGAGATCAGGGAAACGGCGGAGGGCTTCAGCATCGGTGCCGCGGTCTCCTGCGCGCTGATGGGAGAGAGCGCGGCCTTGAAAAGGGAATGGCCGGGCGTCGTCGAAGCGGCCAAGCTGATTGGCTCGAAACAGGTGCAGGGTCGCTGCACAATCGTCGGCAATCTTTGCAACGCCTCGCCGGCGGCCGACAGCGTGCCGGCGCTGGTGGCCGCCGGCGCCAGGGCATTGATTATCGGACCAGGAGGCAGGCGCACGGTCGCGGTGGAGGCAGTGCCGACCGGGCCTGGCAAGACGTCGCTCGCCAAGGGAGAAATCATCGAGGCGATCCTGCTCGACAGGCGCGCGCCGCGCTCAGGCGATGCCTATCTGCGTTTCATTCCACGCACGGAGATGGACATCGCCGTGGTCAGCGCCGGGGTGAACCTGACTCTCGATGAGCAAGGTGTCGTCAAATCGGCCCGCGTCGCGCTGGGCGCAGTGGCGCCGACGGTGCTGCTGGTGGAAGAGGCGGCCGAGGCCCTCATCGGCAGGAAGCTGGACGAAGCAGCACTTGAGCGGCTCGCCAAGGTCTGCTCGGGGGCCTGCCGCCCCATCGACGACAAGCGGGGCACGGTCGAGTTCAGAAGAAAAGTTGCGGGTGTGCTGGCCAGGCGTGCCGCCACGACCGCCTATGCGCGTGCAGGAGGCAAGTGATGGCCGCAATTGCAGTCTCAACGACGATCAACGGCGACAATGTCGAGTACCTTTGCCACCCGGACGAGACGCTGCTCGACGTGCTGCGCGACCGCCTCGGGCTGACGGGCGCCAAGGAAGGTTGCGGCACCGGCGACTGCGGCGCCTGCAGCATCATCCTCGACGACCGGCTGGTATGCTCGTGCCTGGTGCTTGGCGCGGAGGCCGAAGGCCGGCGCGTCGAAACCATCGAGGGCATGGCGCATGGCGACAGGCTGCATCCGCTGCAGCAGAAGTTCCTCGAGCACGCAGCGCTGCAATGCGGCGTCTGCACGCCGGGCTTCCTGATCGCGGCGAAAGACCTGCTGGCCAAGAACCCCGACCCGACCGAGGAGGAAATCCGCTTCGGCCTCGCCGGGAACCTCTGCCGCTGCACCGGCTATGACAAGATCGTGCGCGCCGTCCAGGACGCCGCAAGCGTGATGAAGGGAGCCTGACGATGAACTTCGATCCGCGCTATTCCGGACGCAATTTCGCCTCCGTCGGCACGCGTCCCATCCGCCCCGACGGCGTCGACAAGGTAACGGGCCGCGCCCGCTATGGCGCGGATTTCAACATGGCCGGCCAGTTGGTCGGGCGTGTCCTGAGAAGCCCGCACGCGCACGCCACGATCAGGAAGATCGACACCTCGAAGGCGGAGAAGCTCAACGGCGTGAAGGCGGTGATCACCGCGGCCGACCTGCCCGACCTCACCGACGGCGATGCCGCCATGTACGACATCCTCGACAACTGCATGGCGCGCAAGAAGGCGCTCTATGACGGCCATGCGGTGGCCGCGGTCGCCGCGGTCGACGCCCGCACGGCAAGGCAGGCGCTGAAGCTGATCGAGGTCGACTATGAAGTGCTGCCGCACGTGACCGATGTCGACGAGGCGATGAAGCACTCGGCGCCCGTGCTCGACGACACCATCTTCACCGAGGGCCTTGAGCAAAAGCCGGTCAAGCCTTCCAACGTCACCAAGCGCAGCCAGTATGGCCATGGCGACATCCATGAGGGATTTGGCCAGGCCGATTACGTCGTCGAACGCTCCTTCAAGACCGAGCAGACGCACCAGGGCTATATCGAGCCGCATGCCTGCGTGGCGAGCGTCAGCGCCGACGGCACCGCCGACCTTTGGGTCTGCACGCAAGGCCATTTCGTCTACCGCCAGCACTGCGCCCAACTGCTTGGCATGGAAGCTTCCAAGCTGCGCGTCACCTCGTCGGAGATCGGCGGCGGTTTCGGCGGCAAGACCCACGTCTGGGCCGAGCCGGTGGCGCTGGCGCTGTCGCGCAAGGCCGGGCGGCCGGTCAAGCTGGTGATGACGCGCGACGAGGTGTTCCGCGCCTCCGGGCCGACCAGTGCCACCTCGATCGACGTCAGGATCGGCGCCCGCAAGGACGGCACGATCACCGCGGCCGAGGCGACGCTGCGCTATTCCTGCGGCCCCTATGCCGGCATGTGGGCCGAGCTCGGCGCCATGACCGCGTTTGCCTGCTACAATCTCGCTAACGTCAGGACGGTCGGCTACGAAGTGCTGGTCAACCGGCCGAAGACGGCGGCCTATCGCGCGCCATCGGCGCCGATGGCGGCGTTTGCAGTGGAAAGTGCCGTCGACGAACTGGCCAAGGAGATCGGCATGGATCCGGTCGAGTTCCGGATCAGGAACGCCGCCCAGGAAGGCACCCGATCGTCCTACGGCCCGGTCTACGGCCCGATCGGCATCGGCCCGACGCTGGAGGCGGCGAAGAACCATCCGCACATGAAGGCATCGCTGGGCAAGAACCAGGGCCGCGGCATGGCTTGCGGCTTCTGGTTCAACTTCGGCGGCCAGACCTGCACCGACCTCAACATCGGCATGGACGGCTCGGTCTCGCTTGCCGTCGGCACGGTCGATGTGGGTGGTTCCCGCGCGTCGCTGTCGCTGGTGGCGGCGGAGGAACTCGGCATCGCCTATGAGCAGGTCAAGGCGGTGGTCGCCGACACCTCCAGCCTCGGCTACAACGACATGACGGACGGCAGCCGCGGCACCTTCTCCTCCTCGATGGCGACGATCTCGGCCGCCCGCAACGCCATCAAGATCCTGCGGGAACGCGCCGCGCAGATGTGGGATGTTCCCGTCGACGACGTGGTCTGGGAAAACGGCCACGCCATCGCCAAAGGCGAGAAGTACGGCAACCTTGCGGCGCTGTCTCTGAAGGAGATCGCGGCCGGGTCAGGAAAGACCGGCGGGCCGATCGCCGGCCACAGCGAGCTCGTCGCCGACGGCGCCGGCGTCTCCTTCGCCACCCATATCTGCGATATCGAGGTCGATCCGGAGACCGGCGCCACGAGGGTGCTGCGCTACACGGTCGTGCAGGATGCCGGCAAGGCGGTGCACCCGACCTATGTCGAGGGGCAGTACCAGGGGGGTGCCGCGCAAGGCATCGGCTGGGCGCTCAACGAAGAGTACGTCTACGGCAAGGACGGGCGGCTGCAGAACCCCGGCTTTCTCGACTACCGCATCCCGGTCTGCTCCGACCTGCCGATGATCGACACGCAGATCCTCGAGATCCCCAATCCCAACCACCCTTACGGGGTGCGGGGCGTCGGCGAAACCTCGATCGTGCCGCCGCTGGCGGCGATCGCCAATGCGGTGTCGAACGCCGCGGGCGTGCGGATGACGCATATCCCGATGTCGCCGCCGCGGATTCTCGCGGCGATCGAGGCGGAACGGGGAGGCCGATGGTCGAAGTAACGCTCTGGGGATCGCTCGGCGCAATCGCCGGAGGCAAGAGCAAGGTCGAGATCGAGGCAAAGGATATTCGGGAGCTGTTCAGGAAGCTGGCTGAGCAGTATCCCGGCTTCGAGCCCTACATCGACCGCGGCATCGCAGTCGCCATAGACGGGGTTATCTATCGCGACACCTGGTCGAAGGAATTGCCGCAAGGCGCTGAGATATTCCTGCTGCCGAGGCTTGCCGGAGGGTGAGTGGCACCATCTTACCTCGAGCGCTGCTGCGGTGCAGAACCTTTGATCGCGGAGGAACAGCGCGAGGGGGGCGCGAAAGATCGCTACAGAGCGCTTTTATTCTGAGCCGCAGCATTCTTCGGCTTATGTAACGGAATGGATCCCAGGGTCTGCGCCGCGTCGCTTCGCTCCTTGCTCCGCCCTAGGATGACGAAGCGGAGGGATGCTTCGGCTAATCTTAGAGGTTTGCGATTGCCACTGAGATTTCGCTCATGAAAGGGGCTGTGGACCTTCGCTGCCGGCCGGTCGCCAGCCAATCGCCAACGCTGGCGATTAGCCAAATCCCACCACGCCTTCGTCATCCTAGGGCAAGCAAGGAGCGAAGCGACGCGGCGCAGACCCTAGGATCCATGCCGTTACCCAAGCCGAAGAATGCAGCGGACCAGAACCGAACGCGCGTAGCGGCTGGTGAAGCGCGAGCCATCGCCGGACTTGTGCTCCGGCATGCGGCGGCCGAAGTCGTTGGTGACGCCCATGTAGATCGTGCCGCGCTTTTGGCTCGCGGTCATATAGGCATAGCCGGTCATGGTGAAAGGGTACCTGGCTCCGTTGCGGATACAAGCGCCGTTCTGGGCCGCTGCATTGTTCGGCGGATGTCACGGAATGGCTCCCCGGGGTCTGCACCGCGTAGCTTCGCTCCTTGCTCCGCCCTGGGATGACGAAGGCGCAGAGGAGCTAGTCTCCAACGCGCTGCAGCGTGCCGAGATTGTTATCGTCGAGAAACTCTATGGTCATGGCCGACGCCTTGCCGTCGGGGCCAATGTCGAAGCCTACGCCCGAGGGCCTGTCCGGCGTCTCGGCGTCCGGGAAGGTCAGGAAGAGTTCGCCGTCGAAATGCTTCAACGAATAGGACCGGGCGCCGGCCGGCCCGACCTTGAGCACAAGAGCGTCTCCCGCAGTCGACACGACCGCATCGCCGATGAAATCGTTGAAGTAACGGCCTGCATAGGCATTGGCTGGCCGGGCCGGACTTGCCGGAGACGGTGGCGCGGCATAGGTGGCCTTGGCCGCCGCGATTGCCGGACCGAACAGGCTCGCATAGGCATCGTCCCATGCCTTGACCCAGTCCTTCTCGACCGTCCCGTCAAAGGCGAGATCGGCGAAGCTCTCGGACAAGCCTTCCGGCACGCCTGTCGAAAAGGCATTGGCGACGACGACGATGCCAAGCTTCTCCTCCGGGAAGAGCGTCACCAGGGTGCGGGCGCCGACGCTGAAGGCGCCGGCATGGCCCCAGCTCAGACCGTGACGGCCGAATTCGACATTCCAGCCGAGGCCGTAGAAAGACGTGCCGCCGGAGACGGGGTTCTGGCCGCGTTCCATCAGCGGAACATGCGTCTGGTCCAGCGCATCGGCTTTAATGAGTGTCTCGCCGCTACAGACGCCGTTGCCGAGCATGAGGCGCACCCATTGCGAGAGATCGCGCGCCGTGGAGCTGACGCCGCCAGCGGGCGCCTGCGCATCCGGATCGCGCTTTACCTTCGCTGCCCAGACGCCGTCGATCTTGACGTGGAGCGCGGCGCGATTGGCCTGCTTGATGAAGTCCGCATGACGGGAGCTGGTCGAGGCCATTCCAAGCGGACGGTAGAGCTTCTCCTCGGCGATCTCCTCCCAGGGCTTGCCTGTCGGCTTCGCCGCCGCCGTGGCGCCTTCGGTCAGGCCGAAATTGCTGTAGGAATAGCCGGCGCGAAAGCTCGACAATGGCGGCACGAAGCGCAGCCGATGCAGGATCTCGGCGCGGTCATAGCCAATGTCCTCGAGGTCGTCTCCGGCGGTGCCGGGAAGTCCGCTGCGGTGCGAAAACAGGTCGCGGACCGTGAGTTCGCTAGTCGGATAGGGCTCGGACAGCCGGAAGGCCGGATCGAGATCGGCGATTTTCGCATCCCAGGAAACGATGCCCTCGCTGACCAGCGCCGCCACGATCGTTGCCGAGACCGGCTTGGACAGCGAGGCGATCTGGAACACCGTGTCGGCGTCGACGGCCTCCGGTTTGCCGGCCTCGCGATGCCCGAAGCCCTTGAGGAAGACCACCTTGTCGTCATGGACGACCCCGATGCCGAGACCAGGCACCCCACCATCCGCGACGACGCCTTCGGCGAGCGCCTCGAGCTTCGACAGGGCGGCAGCGATCCGGTCGGGCGTAATGGTGTCGGCCGACGCCGCATGCGGCGAAAGCACCATGACGGCGATGAAGGCCCGCATCCCCCAACGGCGGAAATTCCGACCCAGGCCCACGCTAGAGCTCCTCCCCTGCATGTACCTGGTCATAGTACAGGCAGGCCCAGGCGAGGCAACCCTCGCCTGTGCGGTCGAGCGAAGTCCGCCGCGCGACGCCAAGCGGCCGTCCCTGGAGCCAGCCGGTCAACGGTATCGAACCGACCACCGCTCAGCGGCAACGACCGTCATGAAGAACCCGATCGACAACAGCGATGAGAGCACGATGGCGGCGTAGAGCCGGTCGGACTGGTAGTTGAAGGTCGCCTGGATGATCAGCGCGCCGAGACCTTTGTCGGAGCCGATCCATTCGCCGACGATCGCGCCGATCACCGCGGTTGCCGAGGCGATCCGCAGCGAAGCGAACAGCATTGGCAGCGCACGCGGCAGGCGCAGGCGCCAGAATATTTCCCAGCGCGTCGCCGACAGCACGCGGAACAGCTCGTGCTCGCTGGGGCTCGCCGATTCCAGCCCCCGGATCATGTTGATGAGCGTCGGGAAGAAACAGATCACCGCCGCGATCACGATCTTAGGCAGCATGCCGAGGCCGAAGATCAGGATGACGACCGGGGCCAGCGCCAGCACCGGGATCGTATTGAAGAACAGCACGACCGGAAAATAGGCAGCCTGCAGCGTACGGCTGTGCACGAAGACGACCGCCAGCAGCACTGCGGCGAGGTTGCCGAGCACGAAGCCGGAGAGCGCCTCGATGGCCGTCGGCCAGAGATTGGACAGGAGAAGCGATCCGTTCCTGGCAAACACGCCCGCTATCGCGGTCGGCGTCGGAACGATGTAAGCGGGCACGCCGGCGAGCGGCAGCAGGAATTGCCAGGCGAGAATGAGCGAGCCGGCGCCGAGGATCGGCAGCGCAGCCTGTGCGAATGGCGAAAGCGCGCCCTGGTTCACGACGCCGCTCCGAGGGCGGAGCGCATCCTGGCCATTGCCGCGACGATCGCCGGATTCTCGCGCGAGCATCTGTTGTCCGGGCCCTTCAGCGGACGAAGGTCGTGGTCGGCGACGATCCGGCCGGGATGGGCTGCGAGCACGATCACGCGCTGCCCGAGATAGACGGCTTCGGCAATGGAATGCGTGACGAACAGCACGGTCGCTCCGGTCCGCCGCCAAAGGTTCAGCAATTCGTCGTTGAGGCGATCGCGGGTGATCTCGTCAAGCGCGCCAAAGGGCTCGTCCATCAGCAGCAGACGTGGCTCGCCAAGCAGCGCCCGGGCGATCGCCAGCCTTTGGCGCTGTCCGCCGGAAAGCTGATGCGGCAGGCGCTCGCTGAGCGCCGACAGGCCGACGAGTTCGAGCAGCTCGTCGGCGCGGTCGTCTATCATGCGTGACAGGCTGCGGCGGCCGACCTGGATCGGCAGCCGCACATTCTCGCGCGCCGTGCGCCACGGCAAAAGGGTCGAGTCCTGGAAGACAAAGCCCACGCCCCGGCCGGAGCGCACCGCCGACGGCGTTTCGCCCATCACGCGTATCATGCCCGCGAGTGGCGCCAACAGATCGGCGACAACCCGCAGAAACGTCGACTTTCCGCACCCCGAAGGCCCGAGGATCGACAGGAACGTCCCGGCCTCGACTGTCAGTTCGAGACCGGAGATCACCGTCACGGGCGAGTGCCGGCCGGGATAGCCGACGTCGAGCCCGGAGGTTTCGATGGCCGGCGCCGCCATCAAGAGGCGGGCGCGCCGAGCTTCGGCCGTTCAGCCGCACTGAGTTCGAGAACCTTGGTCGTATAAACGTCCTCGGCCTTCGGCCTGCCGTTCGGATACTGGCCAATCTGGTCAAGCAGCGCGATCTGGCTCTCGATCGAGGCAGGATCGAACGTGCCCCATCCATCCTTTTTCGTGTTGTCGTCGAACGACAGTTTCAGGACCAGGGGGATCGTCTTCTTTTCCCAGCCTGCGTCGATCTCGGGATAGGCAGCAACGAGCTTGTCGACCGCCTGCTCGGGATTGGCATGGACCCAGCCCCACCCCTTGGCCACCGCGCCGATGAATTTCGCCAGGGTCTCGGAATCGGATTCGATGGCGCTGTCGGTCGCGAAGTAGACGTCGGCATAGGACGCCAGGCCCAGCTCCGACAACAGCAGATCGATGCGATCGTCGCCGACGACGCTGAGCGCCTGCGTGTTGGTGATCCAGCCGCCGATCGCATCGACGTCGCCACGAACCAGAGGCGCCTTGTCGAACCCGACATTGACGATGGTGACCTCGGAAGGGTCGATCTTGTTCTTCGCGAGCATCGCGTCGATGGCGAAGCGCGCCGTCGGCTGCGTGCCGATCCGCATCCCCTTCAGATCCGCCACCGACCGGATCGGCTTCGCCGGTTTCGACGTCAGCGCATAAGGCCCGGTGCGATAGCCGCAGGCGATGATCTTTATCGGAACGCCGCTCGCCCGCGCGGCATAGAGTTGAGGCGATTCCGAGAATTGGCCGAGCTGAGCGGCACCGGACACCACCGGCGGCACGGTGGCAGCGTTCGGTCCGCCGGGGCTGAACTCGACTTCGAGGCCGACTTCCCTGAAGTAGCCATTGGCGACGGCTGCCACGTCGCCGATCTGGCCGTTCGACATCAGCCAGTCATACTGGACGACGAGCTTGGCAGCTGCCGAGGCGCTGGCGCCAAACAGCTGAAGTCCCGGCCCGAAAGCCGCCAGGCCGGCGGCGCCGGCCTTCAGGATCGATCTGCGATTCCACTGTGATGCGTTCCCACTCATCTTCTTGCTCCGTTGTTGGATTGTTTGCATGCGGCGCGGCCCTTCTTGCGAGGCCGTCGCGATCGGATCATCCTTGCGTGTCGTGATAGTCGCCCGGTCCGGCGCCGGTCCAGGCATAGAGTTCCCACAGCGTGCCGTCCGGATCGTGGAAGTAGGCGCAGCGCGCGTTCCAGACATAGTCGCCGGGCGGCCCGACGAACGGCACGCCCTTGTCCGACAGTTCGGCGTAGAGCCGGTCGACCTCGCCGGCGCTTTCGAGTTCCATGGCGACGCATGCCTTGTGCGCCTGCTTCGGTGAGCGGACATTCGAGACGCCGCAGTGGCGATTGATGTGGTCCAGTTGCCATGCAGCGAGCGTCACGCGCTCGGAATGAAAATCGACAAAGCCCTCGGCGCGGCGTCTGATCCGGTAGCCAAGCTTCTGCGTGTAGAAGTCGATGGTGCGGTCGATATCCTCCACAAGGAGGCAGATGTCGGTGATTGCCTTGGTCTGCCCGAGCGACATGGTCATTTGCCTCGATTGATCTTCGCGGTGAGTTCGACGCCTACGCGCGATGCGGCGCCATCGATGTGCCGGCGCATCGCCTCGCCGGCAGCCTGCGGATCATGCGCGGCGAGCGCGTCGTAGATCCGCACATGCTCGGCGACGTTGACCTCGACCAGGTCGTGGAGCGGGTTGGTTAGGCGGGCATAGTGGATCGACTGGCGGATCTGCTCGCAGACGAAGGAAATGAAGGTGTATATGTAGCCGTTGCCCGTGGCCCGGGCGATCGCCCGATGGAAAAGCAGATCGGCCTCGATGCTGCCATCCTCCCAGCGCTCCTCGCCACCCATGCGGTCCAGCGCAGCCTTGATCGCGTCAAGATCATCGGATGCGCAGCGCGCCGCGGCCAATGTGGCGGATTCGGTCTCCAGAATGCTGCGCAGCTCGAAGAGCTGCTCCATGTTGCGCTGGTCTTTCAGCGCTTCGCGGTCGATCCGGATCGCTGTTCGCTGTTCCGGCGCCATGACGAATGCGCCTACGCCCTGACGCGCCTCGACCATGCCATCGGCGCGAAGCTGAGCGATCGCTTCTCTGACAACATTGCGGCTGACGCCGAATTTGTCGGCGAGCTGGCTTTCGGTGGGAAGCCGGGCCCCCGGGATGATATCGCCGCCCTCGATCTCGCGGCTCAGATGCGAAGCGACGCGATGCGGAAGCGCCTCCACGCTGCCGATGATGGACGAACGCTGCTTCATGCGGCTTTCCCCTACAAATCGCCCGGACCAGGCATGAGACACGCGGGATTGAACAGGCCTGCCGGATCGAAGGCTGCCTTGATCGCGGTATGAAGCTGCCGTTCGCGTTGCGACAGGCCGGCCCAGAACACGTGACTGCGGCTGCGACCGACGCCATGTTCGGCACTGAACGAGCCGCCGAGCGCTCCGACCAGCTCGTAGAGCCGGGCCAAAACCGCCTGCCCCACGGTCCTCGCTTCGCCGGGCTCGCAATCTATCGGAGGCAGCACGTTGAAATGGATGTTGCCGTCGCCCGCATGGCCATAGGTCAGGGATGCCCAGCCAGGCCAGTCGCGCACAATGCACGCGCGTGCTTGCTCGATCAGCGTCGGCACCTGGCTGAGACGAACCGAGAGATCGGTGCGGACATGAAAGCCGCGCCGCGCCTGCCCCTCGACCAGGCCCTCACGGATGGCCCAGAATGTGGCGGCCTGCGAGCGGCTTTGCGCGACGACGCCGTCCCTGATCAGGTCGGCCTCGAGGGCGCGCGCCAGCATCGTTTCAAGAAGGCCGCCGGCATCTATCCCTGGCCCACAGGCGAGTTCGACGATCGCGTGAACCGGACATACTCGCGTCAACGGCGAGCGCAGATTCGGATCGATGAGATGGACCAGCGGCAGGCACTCCTCGCCGATGACCTCAAACGCGCTGAGAAGGTCGGAGCAGAGATGCCTTGCCATCCGGAACAGCTCGCACGCCTGGCGGAAGCTGCCCAGTCCGACATAGGCGGTCTCGACCTGCGTCGGCCGGGGCGAGAGCCTTACTTCGACGCCGGTGACGACTCCCAGCGTCCCTTCCGAGCCGATCATCAATTGCTTCAGGCTGTAGCCGCGATTGTCCTTGCGCAGCCCGTTCATGCCGTTCCAAAGGGTGCCGTCCGGCAGGACCGCCTCAAGCCCGAGCACCAGGTCACGCGTCATGCCGTAGCGCAGCACATTGATGCCGCCGGCATTGGTCGCGACATTGCCGCCGATCGTGCACGATCCCTGTGCGCCAAGCGCGAGCGGGAAGGTCATCTCGGATGCTTCAGCGGCGTCCTTGACGTCCTGCAGCACGGCCCCGGCATCCGCTTGCAGCGTGAAGTCGAGCGGGTCGACGCGGCGTATCCGATTGAGACGCTCAAGCGACAGCACTGCGTAGTCTGAATTGTCTGGAATGGCGCCACCGGCAAGTCCGGTATTGCCCCCCTGCACGACGATGGCGATACCGCTCTGCGAGCACCATCTCACAAACGCCTGGACGTCTTCCACCGATCCTGGACGCACGATGAAGCGGGCACTTCCGCACCTGTCGCGGCCCCAATCGATGAGGTAGCGCTCCGCCTGGGGCGACTGGCCGTCTATCAGCGCATCACCCGCCAACTGCGCAGGCAGCTCAGCAATTGCGCCGGAAGCTTCGTGTTGAGAGGGGCGATCCGTGATCATCGGGTCAGATCATACGGTCATCCTACAACTTCGCAAGTCCTATTCTTCTCGATGCTCCAGGGTCCACCTGCCCCCCTCCAACAACGGATGCCGGTCTCCTTCGAATAAGGATTGTGTCGAATACATTTCGCTGATTAGCTATCTTGCATAAGTCCGGGACAAGATTGGCAAAAGTTGTCCGGGGAGGACCGCGATGCCGGTGCTTGAGGTTCGCCACGTTTCGAAGAATTTCGGGGCCATCCAGGCCCTGAGCGACGTCAGCTTCCAGGTGGAGCGAGGCGAAGTCGTGGGTCTGATGGGGGACAACGGCGCCGGCAAGTCCACCGTGGTCAAGACCGTGGCTGGCAACTTCCCGCCGAGCGACGGCGAAATTGTCGTGGACGGCGAGGTTTGCCATTTCCATAAACCTGTCCAGGCCCGCGCCAAGGGGATCGAAGTCGTCTATCAGGACCTGGCGCTCGCCGACAATCTGACGGCGGCGCAGAACGTCTTCCTGGGCCGCGAGATCAAGAAAGGTTTCTGGCCGATCAGAGTGCTTGACAAGCAGGCGATGATCGACCGCTCGGCAGCGCTGTTCAGGGAACTCAAATCGGAAACCAGGCCGCGCGATCTGGTCAAGAAGATGTCCGGCGGGCAGCGCCAGGCGGTAGCCATTGCGCGAACCCGGCTTTCAAACGCCAAGCTGGTGTTGATGGACGAGCCGACCGCTGCCATCTCGGTGCGCCAGGTGGCGGAAGTGCTCGAATTGATCCGGCGCCTGAAAGCGCAGGGCGTCGGCGTCATGCTGATCAGCCACCGCATGCCTGACGTTTTTGCCGTCGCAGATCGCATCATCGTGCTCAGGCGAGGTTCCAAGGTTGCCGACAAGGACACCGGCAACACATCACCCGAGGAAATCACAGGACTGATAACGGGGGCCATCCGTGGCGAATAGTGTTCAGGAATCGGCCGGGAATGCCGGCCAGCCGGCCATGTCGGACTTCGTCCCGACCAAGGAACAGACAGCGTTCCAACGCGTGATTTCAAGTCAGCCCTTCTGGGTGACGATCGCCCTGATCGCGCTGGTCATTTTGATGACGGCGATGGAGCCGAGCTTCGGCACCTCCGAAAACGTCGCCAATGTGACGCGCAATCTTGCACCTTTCGGCATCATGGCGCTCGGCATGACGGTCGTCATCATCACCGGTGGCATCGATCTGTCGGTCGGCTCGATCATGGGCCTCGTGGTCATCGTCGCCGGCCTGTTCCTCACCTGGCATTATCCCTGGTATGTCGCCTTCGCCATGGGCCTTTTTTCCGGCCTGGCCTGCGGCGCGGTCAACGGATTTTTTGTCGCCTATGTCGGGATGCCGTCCTTTGTCGTCACGCTCGGCATGCTGTCCGTCGCGCGCTCGCTGGCGGTGGTTTTCTCGGCCAACCAGATGCTTTACCAGTTCGGGCCCGATGCTCCGATCGTGAAGGCGATCGGCCAGGCGAAATGGCCGCGGCATGGACCCGAGGACTGGGCGCCGCACTGGATACCGGAACTGTCGTCGCAATTCTGGACCATGGTCATCCTGGCGCTGATTGTCGGCTTCGTGTTCAACTTCACTGCCTGGGCCCGGCATCTGTTCGCAATCGGCGGCAATGAGGAGGCGGCACGGCTCACCGGCGTTCCGGTCGACTGGATCAAATTCCAGGCCTACCTTTTCTCGGCCTTCACCGCCTCGATCGCCTCGCTCCTGCTGCTCGGCTACAACGGCTCGGCCATCAATGCCATGGGCCAGGGCTATGAGCTGCGCGTCATTGCGGCGACAGTGATTGGCGGCGCCAGCCTGATGGGCGGCGCCGGCACGGCCTTCGGTGCGGTCATCGGCTCGGCGTTCCTCGAAGTGATCAGGAATGCGCTGCTGATGGCCGGCATCGATTCAAACTGGCAGGGTGCCTTCGTCGGCGCCTTCATCGTTCTTGCGGTTCTTTTGGGCATGCAAACCGGCGGCAAGTCGATCCTCGCCGCGTCGCTGGCAGTCCTGATGCCCAAAAAGCACCGCTAGAAACCCGCCGGCGGGAGGCCTGCGGGACATCACACCAAGGAGGAGAACTTCACATGAAAAAACATCTGCTGACGGCGGCTGTCGCGCTTGGCGCCATGGTGCTCGCCGTTTCCGGTGCCGAGGCGAAATACACCTTCGCCCTGGTGCCGAAGAATATGAACAATCCTTTCTTCGACCAGGCACGCGACGGCTGCAAGAAGGCCGAAGCCGAATCGAATGGTGCCCTGGAGTGCATGTATATCGGCCCCGGCGAGCACGGCGGCGGCGACGAGCAGGTACAGATCGTGCAGGATCTCGTGGCCAAGAGGGTGGACGGCATCGCCGTGTCGCCATCGAACGCTGCGGCAATGGCGGTTGCGCTGCAGGCCGCCAAGGACGCCGGCATCCCGGTCCTCACCTGGGACTCCGATCTGCTGCCCGAGAACAAGGACCTGCGCGTCGCCTATATCGGCACGCACAATTATGAGATCGGCACGAACCTCGCCAAGCTCGCCATGCAGATCAAGCCCAAGGGCGGCACGATCTGTATCCAGTCGGGCGGCGCGGCGGCGGCCAACCACAATGAGCGCATGCAGGGCATTCGCGACACGCTTTCAGGGACCAAATCAGCTGCCTCACCGGGCGACCGCCTGACCGGACAGAACGGCTGGACCGAAATCGAGGGCTGCCCACTCTACACCGACGACGACTTCCCGCGCTCGGTGCAGCAGTTCGAGGACATCATGGCGAAAAACCCGAACCTCGATGCGTTCATCCCAACCGGCGGCTTCCCGCAGTTCATCCCCGATGCCAACCGCGCCGCGGTCGCGCCGTACAAGGAAAAGATCGCCTCGAAGGCCCTGGCCCTGGTCGTCGCCGATACGCTTCCCGTGCAGATCGACCAGATGAACGAAGGTTTCTCGCTTGGCCAGGTCGGCCAGCGGCCTTTCGAAATGGGCTACAAGACGATGATGGCGCTGAAGGACATGAAGGACGGCAAGGCTCCGCCGGCCGACCCGACCTACACCGGCCTTGACATTTGCACCCCGGAGACAGCGGATACCTGCATCGCCAAATAGTGCTCCAAATAGCGTTAATTGGGCGGGAGCAAACTCCCGCCCTTTTCATAGCCCGCCCTTTTCTTGGGGGATATCAATGTCGGAATTGTTCTCGCTCAACGGCCGTGTCGCGCTGGTCACCGGTGCTTCGCGTGGCCTCGGCTTCGCCATGGCCAAGGCACTTGAGGAAAACGGCGCGACGGTGATCGTCAATGCCCGCGATCCGGCGGCGCTGTCCGCGGCGGCCGAAAGGATCGGTGCCGAAGCCCTGCCGTTCGATGTCACCGACGCGGCGATCTCGAGGGCGTCGCTCGAAGGGATCGTCGAACGCCACGGCCGCCTCGATATTCTGGTCAACAACGCCGGCATCCAGCATCGAAGTCCGTTGGTCGAATGGCAGGACGAGGATTTCGACCATGTGATTGCCGTCAATCTTTCGGCTTGCTTCCGCATGATGCGCGACGCGGTGCGCCTGATGCTGCCAAACAAGTTCGGGCGCATAATAAACACCGGATCGGTTGCGGCGATCCTTGGCCGTCCCACCATTCACGCCTATGTGGCGGCAAAGGCGGGCCTGCACGGGCTGACACGCTCGACCGCCGCTGAACTGGGCCGTCACGGCATCACCGTCAACGCGATCGCCCCCGGCTATTTCGCTACCGAGCTCAACACCGCACTTATGAGCGACGAGGCCTTCACCAAATGGGTCGAGGCACGAACCCCGGCGGGCCGCTGGGCCCAGCCTGAGGAGCTCGGCGGAGCCGTGGTGTTTCTCGCCTCAGACGCTGCCGCCTACGTCAACGGCCATGTGCTGGCCGTTGACGGTGGCCTGTCGGTTTCCCTCTGACCGGCGACGTGCCTTTCAGGAATAAATTTCAGCCGGGCAGCGCTGCGAAATCTGCGAAGACCGGCTGCGTTAGCCAATTCCAAAGACCAGGCTCACGCGCCCATCCGTGAGCTGCTGAACCTTCCGCAGTTCAAGCCCGCGACGATTTTGCGTTGCTCCAAACAGCGCCTTCCCTTCGCCGACGAGCAGTGGATAGAGGATAAGCCGCAGTTCATCCACCAGCCCGGCATCGATGAGGCTCGCGGTCATTCGCGCACCGCCCATGAGATAGATATCCTTGCCCGGCTGCTGCTTCAGGGCAGCGATGTCTTCGAGGCTCCGGACGAAGCACGTCTTTGGCCAGGCCGCCGAAGTCATCGTGTTCGACAGCACATAGTGCGGGGTCTGTTCGGCAAAGCGGGCCCATTCGAGCTCCGCCGGCGTCGGCAATTTGCCGGTCATCGGCAACGGCTTGTCCGGCTCATTCTGGATCGCGCTCCAGTAGTGCTCGTAGCCGGCGTACATGACGCTCCCGAGCAGGCAGGCATCGATCTCCGGCGTCAGCCCGTATTCCTCCGACCAGGCGTCGACCCAATCCGCGTAACCCTCGGGTCCCTCCATCTTGCCGTCGACGGAAATCTTCATTCCGGCGATCAATTTGCGCATGACTTCCTCCATCAGGCTTGCCCAATGCAAGCACGTTTCATCGTTTCATCGTTGCTGGTGTGCGAGCTTCCACGGGCGAATGCCGGTGGAGGCTGGGCGGTGACTTCAGCCGACGCGGTCGTGTCAGGCCGGCAGGCGGCGGTCGTATTCTGCCCGCAGGCGGCTCCAGCCATCCCAGAACGAGGTCGGCGTCTTGCCGGCGAGGCGGGCAGCCAGCACGTCGAGGTGCATGTGCCAGCCGGCGGTGACGTTGAGCTGGATTGCGCGTTCCGGCAGCCGGCGATGGATGACGGTGAGCAGGACATCATTGCCCTGCGGCTCCAGCAAGAAGGAAACCCCGCCGGTGTTTCCCCAGGTGATGGCAAGTTTGTAAGGCGGATCGAGCTCTGTGATCCGCCCCTCCATCCGATGCTCTTCGGGAAAGCCCGCGGGGCGCTGGCTGGGCGGATCGGTCAGCTCGTCGTTACGCCAGATCAACTCGAACGAGGTGCCGGCCTTCATTTCCATCTGGCCAGCAGCCATCCACTGCCGGCGCAGGTCGCTCTCGGTGAGATAGGCCCAGACCCGCTCGATCGGGCCGGGCAAAAGCCGCTGGATGGTGAACGTCGCGGGCTCGGTCAGCTCGCCATAGGCTTCGATGGTTTTCATCTGGTTCATTGGTCGTCTCCTTCTTTTGAGGCGGGCGATTTCCTGGAATCATCCCGGGCCCAGGAATCACCTGGGGCTTTGCGTGCGTCCTCCTCGCGAATCAGACGCTCGAGGACGTCGAGACGGTTGGTCCAGAACCGCTCGTAGAAGCCGAGCCATTGGTGGGCGCTGGCCAGCGGTCCGGGTTCGAGGCGGCACAGATGTGTGCGGCCCCTCACCTCTCGACGAATAAGCCCTGCATTCTCCAGCGTCTTGATGTGCTTGGAGGCGGCCGCCAACGACATGGCGAAGGGTTCCGCCAACTGGCTCACCGTTCGCTCGCCGCCGGCGAGGTCGCGAAGCATGTGCCGGCGGGTGGCGTCGCCAAGGGCGTGAAAAACCGCGTCGATCTGGGGCGTCTCTAATTCAACCATGTAGTTGAATATAGAGACACGCTTTCGAATTGTCAACCGATTGGTTGAATGATCTTGGAACTTCACAGGCGGCCTGCGACGATCGAGGACATTCGGCCAGTGCAAGACCACGGACATGGTCACCGCGGCGGAAGCGGGCCTTCACTTGCCTTCGAAGAAAGTATGAATCGAGACTTCCAGCTTTTCGATGAGTTGAGGGTTATGGCAGCTTCCAGCCCAGATCAGGGCGTTCAGTCTCATATCCTTGTTGAGAAAGTTCATTTTCCGGGAATCAAGCAGGTATCCCGCGACCTCGTAGTGCCGTCCCTTGATAGCCTCGATAAGCGCGTTGTTTCTTCCGGTCTTGTCAGTAAGATTCACGTCGGCGCCATTCTCGACAAGCAACTTAACGACATCCAGATGCCCGTTCTTTGCTGCTTCAATAAGGGCCGTTCTGCCGTAGTAGTCGGCTCTTGCATTAATCTCTATTTCCGGATGTTTCACGAGGGCTAAAATAGAGGCGTAGTGGCCCTTGGCCGAAGCAAGGCTCAAAGGCGTGCTCTTCCATTTGTTTCTGGAATTCACATCGATTGCTGGGTGTTCGATCAACGCCTCGACCGCCGCGGTGCGGGCATTGAGGGCTGCGAGATGAAGGGCTGACCAGCGGCCGCCGTCCGCCTCGTTGATATCGGCGCCGGCCGCCAATTCCGCTCGAACGGCCCCCGCATCGCCGCTTTCTGCCGCGATCAGCAGATTCGACCAACCTCTCGCCCCTTCGACTTCCAAGCTCTCGGTCAATGCAGTCGCCTCCCCGAATGCTCCCTGCAGGATACCATTGTTCCGGTTCGGCCGACATCCACCGAATGACCGGCTTCCATCGAAAAGCCTTTCTCATTCGACGGTGTCCGCAAATACAATCAGAGAGGGGAAGAAGGAGAAGATAGCGAACCTGAGCTTGAGCGAGAGGCATGATGCCTTTGAGTGCCTGACCTAAGAGCGCGACGGCGTCCGACTGACTTCACTCGCAAGCAGAGTGCCGAGGACGCCGAAGTAGGACTGGCTGGTTGGTAATCGGCATGGAAGTTCGACCGGCTCGAACGTGAAGCCAGGCCTCTGCTCAAAGCGGAACTGGCCGATATCCTCCGGCAGCGGGAGCCGATAGAGACGAACAGCAAACGCGCACTCAATCGAGACACAACATGCAGTCCTTCAGTGCATTCGTCGTCAACAATGTCCGCTGGCTCACCGGCGCCTTTTTGCTGACCCTCGTCTCGTCCTTCGGGCAGACCTTCTTCATCGCCTTGTCGAACGGCGGTATGCGCGAGACGTTCGGGTTGAGTCATGGCGAGTTCGGCGGCCTTTACATGCTGGCAACGCTGCTTAGCGCGGCGACCCTGCCGTTCTTGGGTCGGTCGCTGGACCGGTATTCGACAGTGACCATGGCGATCGCGACGATGCTCATGCTTGCCTGCGCCAGCATTGCGATGGGGTTCGCCGGGTCGCTGCCAACGCTGCTCCTTGCGCTCTATTTGCTGCGCCTTTTTGGCCAGGGGATGATGACCCAGACGGCTCTGACGGCGACTGGTCGCTGGTTCGCCGCGAACCGGGGCCGCGCCGTCTCGGTCGTCACGCTTGGCTTTCATGTCGGCGGCGCTCTGCTGCCTTTCCTGTTCGTCCTCGTGGCCGGCCTCGTCGGCTGGAGGGGAAGCTGGTTCGTCTGCGCAGCCTTCATCCTGGTCGTGGCCTTGCCTCTGGTTTGTGCGCTGGTCTGGAAGGAACGCAATCCGCAGAGCGAGGCCCAGCCGAGGGCGCAACGCGCAGTGAAGCACTGGACGCGGGCGGAAGTCCTGCGCGATCCGACCTTCTACGCCATCTGCCTGGGCGTCCTGGCTCCCGCCTTCGTCGGCACCACCATCTTCTTTCACCAGGTCTATCTAACCGAGCTCCGGGGCTGGCCGCTGCAACTCTTCGCCAGCGGCTTCGCCGTCCTGTCCGCCACGACGATGGGTTTTGCGCTTCTGGCCGGGTGGCTGATCGACCGCTTCTCGGCGGTCCAGCTGCTGCCTCTATTCCTTCTGCCGCTGGCGCTGGCATGCTTCGCGGCTGCCTATCTGACGGCGCCTTTCGCCATCTTCGTCTTCATGGCGCTGCTTGGCATCAGCTACGGCTTCTCCTCGACCCTGGAGGGCGCCATGTGGCCGGAGATCTACGGCACCGCGCATCTCGGTGCGATCCGCTCGGTTGTGGTGGCCGTGATGGTTCTGGCCTCGGCGATGGGTCCCGGCATCACCGGATACCTGATCGACGCCGGCGTCGACTACGCGCTGCAACTGGCGTTGATGGGCGTCTACAGCCTGGCCGCCGCCTTGCTGATGTGGCGGGTGTCGCGGAGGCTGACGCGGGGCCTGTCTCGCCGCTGGAATCTTTCCAGCTCCTGATCGGTCCTGAAATCGTCGAAACCAACATTTATGTCGCTACCTGCGGAATGAAGTGCTGGTCCGCGCCAGGCTGCTAATCGGAAAGGTGAGAAGCAAGATGCGAATTGGACGTCGGCGATTTCTCATCCTTTCGCTCGGAACGGCTGCCTTCGGCACAGCCCAAGCCTCCGGGCCACTCTGGGCAGCCCTGCGATCCGGCGAAGCCATTGCGCTGCTGCGCCATGCCGCGGCCCCGGGCTCCGGCGATCCGCCTGGCTTCAGGCTCGGTGATTGCAGCACCCAGCGGAATCTGTCGGAAGAAGGTCGTGCGCAGGCCCGCGCGATCGGCGACCTGTTCCGTGCGAACGGCATCTCGTCGGCAGCCGTCTATTCGAGCCAGTGGTGTCGCTGCCTGGATACCGCTCGCCTGCTCGGGATCGGCGACGTCGTGCCTCTTGAGCTGCTCAATTCGTTCTTTGGCGACAGTTCGGCCGCAGAAGTGCGCACCGCTGCCCTTTTGGCCTGGCTCCGCGGGCAGCGTTTCGGCGGACCTGTGGTCCTTGTCACGCATCAGGTCAACATCACCGGTTTGACCGGCGAGGTGCCGGAGAGCGGCGAAATGATCATCGTCCGTATCCATGAAGCTGACCCTGTGCAGGTCATCGGGCAGGTTGCCACGCCGGCTTGAGCATCATGGCCTTAAACCCCATCTCGTGCAGCATCGATTCAGTTGTGGAACAACGACGTGCGAGGAGAGATCAAAGGGAGTGATGGCATGGCTATCGATTTCAACCACACAATACTGCCGGCCCGCGACAGCGAGGCGTCGGCAAAATTCCTGGCGGAAATGCTTGGCCTTCCAGCCGCGAGGCGCTGGGGTCCTTTCCAGATGGTCACCACCGAAAACGGTGCCAACCTCGACTATATGGATACCGACGGCGAAATCAGGCCGCAGCATTACGCCTTCCTGGTCAGCGAAGCCGAGTTCGACGAGATCTTCGCCAGGATTCGTGAACGGAACCTCCCGTACTGGGCTGACCCCAGCCGGACGCAGTTGGGCGAGATCAACCACCACGACGGCGGCCGCGGCGTTTATTTCGAGGACCCGAACGGTCATCTTCTCGAGATCATTACCCGTCAGTACGGCAGCGGCGGATGGAACCCGTGATCGCTCGGTGGTGTAGTCAGGCGGCGAACGTTCTGCGAGCCTTGTCACGGTGTTCTGCCGCAGCCAGCTGATCAGTCTGCTGAAATCGCGTCCAAAACTCGTCGCGGTCGTGACCCGCTCGGTCGAAGCGGTCACCGTGTGCCAGGCAGGTGCTGTGGAAGGCTTCCAGTGTGCGCTCGACATCGACACCGGCGTGCACCGATGATGCCGGATAAAGGGCGGCGAATAACGTCAGCAGGAAGCGAGGCGACATTTCACGCTCCGCGACAGCCGGAAGTGATCGACAACCTTTCCAACGTTTTCCTTCGCGATTGACCCATCCTGGTCAAACACCCCAAACCGGTGCGGCTGCATCACCGTTCCTCCGGCGGCTTGAGGTGCCGAAACTGCATCAGCAGCAGCAGATCGTAAGCGATCTTCAGTGCACCGCANATGAGGAGGGGCCAAGCCCGGAACGAGGCAGCGAACAGAGCGCCTGCCAGCGCGGGACTGGCTGCGGCGGCCAGGCTGCGCGGGACCGATGTGAAGCTCGCGGCGGCTGCCCGCTCCACCTCTGTGACAACCGCCATCACGTAGGAAGAGCGCGTGGGCACATCCATCTGCGAAAGTGCGGCACGAATCAGCAGCAAAGCGAGCGCCAGAGGGAGCGTCGG